>CAZHLZ010000395.1:0-3127 GCA_964532475.1 uncultured Chitinophaga sp. | reverse complement strand
GAACTTTGGAATTACACTTGCCATTTGGGATTACTTGTTTAAAACAGCCTACATTCCTCATGATGGCAGAGATATAGCTTTGGGATTTGATAAAATCGAACACTATCCATCTAATTTTTTCAAACAATTTTTCCAACCTTTCAAAAAAGGATAAATAGGGAATTTTCGAAACTCAAACAGTTATCCTAATAAAATCAAATTCCCAAAGATGAAAACTAGTCTAAAAAATCACATTTTCTTTGCATTTATTGCAAGTATTTCCCTTGGATTAGCTCCGTTTAACGAACCTCATATTTTTGGAAAAATAAAATGGGTGCGCGGTGGTGCAATCGGCATGAAAGGAATGGATTGGTTTGACCTTTTTTTGCACGGTACTCCATGGATTTACCTTTTTATTGTTTTAGGAATATTTCTTTTTAGAAAAGTTAAAACAATGAAAAGGTAAAAGTTTAATGCTGCTACCTACGGACGGATTTAGTGTTTAAAATGTCTAACGCCTGTCATAACCATTGCAAGATCATTTTCGTTGCAATAGTTCAATGATAAATCATCCTTAATTGATCCTCCAGGCTGAATTACAGCAGAAACCCCAGCGTTTTTTGCAATTTCAACACAATCAGGAAATGGGAAAAAAGCATCTGAAGCCATCACACTTCCCGTCAAATCAAAGTTAAAAGATTTTGCTTTATGTATTGCTTGATTTAAGGCATCCACTCGCGAAGTTTGACCTGTTCCACTTGCTAATAATTGTCTGTTTTTTGCCAATACAATGGTGTTAGATTTTGTGTGTTTAACCAACTTATTTGCAAACAATAAATCTTCAATTTCTTCCGCTGTTGGAGCTTTTGTTGTAACAGTTTTTAAATCTTCTTTTGCCTCAGTTTTGAAATCTTTATCTTGCTCCAAGACTCCATTTAAGATAGTGCGAATTTGTTTTTTAGGAAAACTAACTTCTTTTTGAATTAAGATAATTCTATTCTTTTTTGATTGTAAAATTTCAATTGCCTTTTGGTCATAAGCTGGTGCAATCACAACTTCACAAAACAAGTCATTGATTTTTTCAGCTGTTGGAACATCAATTGTGGTATTTGAAATTAAAATTCCACCAAAAGCAGAAACTGGATCACCAGCTAAAGCCGCTTCGTATGCTTCCAAAATACTTTTTCTTGTTGCAACCCCACAAGCATTGTTGTGTTTTAAAATAGCAAAAGTTGGATCTTCATTTTTAAATTCCTGCATCAATTGCACCGCCGCATCAACATCTAATAAGTTGTTGTAAGACAATTCTTTCCCGTGAACTTTATCAAAAATTTCATTTAAATTACCATAAAAAACACCTTCTTGATGCGGGTTTTCCCCATAACGTAAAATTTCACCTTCGTTGATTGAAACTTTTAATGCTAAATTTCTATCTTCCGTTTGCGTTTCAAAATAGCTATAAATTTGAGAATCATAATGTGAAGAAACTTGGAATGCATCACGAGAAAAAGACATTCTATCTTCTAAGGAAGTAGTTCCTTTTTCATCTAAAAGTTGAAGTAATTTATCGTATTGTTTTTGAGAAGGAATGATTACAACATCGTCATAATTTTTTGCTGCAGCACGAATAAGTGAGATTCCACCGATATCAATTTTTTCAATAATTGCATCATGATCGTTTGTTGCTTTTACCGTTTGTTCAAAAGGGTATAAATCAACAATTACTAAATCTATGTTTGGAATTTCAAATTCTGCAATTTGCGCTTGATCTTCGGAATTGTTTCTTCTGTTTAAAATTCCACCAAAAACTTTTGGATGTAAAGTTTTTACTCTACCCCCTAAAATGGAAGGATATGAAGTTAAATCCTCTACACGTTCAACGGCTACACCTAATTTTTCAATAAATTCTTGAGTTCCTCCAGTGGAGTAAATTGTTACTTGATCTGCCGCTAATTTTTTAATAATTGGTTCTAAACCTGTTTTGTCGAAAACAGAAATTAAGGCACTTTTGATTTTTAGTTCTTTACTCATTTTTTGGAAAACTTGAAATTTTCCGCAAAGGTACTAAGAAAAACTAAATCAATTTAGATGTTTTTTTAGTGTAATCGATTATTTAACAAATCAAGTTCTTTTAGTTTATGAAAATAGGGGTTTTTCGCATTATTTTCAATGATTTCTAAGTGTTCGATTCTGTGACAATCACTTCCAACGAAATCAACTAATTTATTATCAACCAAATATTTAGCCATTTTTTCTACCGCAGGACCATAGTGACCCGTTAAAGACAAAAGATTTAATTGAATTAAAATTCCTTTATCACGATATTCTCTTATTTTTTCAGGATTATTGTGGTAATAAGGATAACGTTCGTAGTGAGCTAAAATTGGTTTGTAATTATTGACTTTAAATTCAAATAGTAGGGTGCTAATTTGTTGTGGTTCTTGACCAAAACTATATTCAAACAAAATGTGATTATCTCCAAAAGTTAAAACTTCTTTGTTCTTTATTTTTTCGATTAATGTCTCGTCAAAATAGTATTCAGCAGCAGCTTCCAATTGCATATCAATATTGTAGGCTTTCAATTCTGCTCGCACTTCTTCTAATTTTCCATGAATAATTTCTGGTGTATTCTTGTAATAATCCTCCATGATGTGCGGAGTCATGATTAACTTTTTGTAGCCCATTTCTTGGAATCGTAATATCATACCTAAACTGTGTTCAATTGTTTTGGCTCCATCGTCAATTCCGGGCAGAAGATGACTATGCATATCTACTTCAAACAAGCTAAAATCAAAGGCTTCCTTTGTTGTTTTTTTTCCAAAAAGATTAAAAATTCCCATTTTGTTTTTTTCCAAATGTAAAGTTAATTAAGATTTTTGATAAAGTAATGTTTATCGATCTATTGATAGCTAAAAAAATCATGAACACCTACATTTAGGTTCAAAAAAATTAATTTTTGACAGTTAAAACCAATCCGTGAAATTAGTGAAATCTGTGGCTTAAAACTTGCCACGAATTGCACGAATTACACTAAAATTATTGTTTATTTTTTCCTACATCAAACCAATTCGTGAAATTAGTGAAATCCGTGGCTTAACCCGAAAAATTCATAAAAAAGTATAAATAATTGGGCTAAAATGCTTACCTT
>CAZHLZ010000394.1:2007-3129 GCA_964532475.1 uncultured Chitinophaga sp. | reverse complement strand
CCTGAAAATTCTTCAAATTCAACAAGTAGTTTTATATCCATACGTTTTGCATTTCCTGTATTGTATGCAATGTTTGTTGATGCGTAGCCGTATTGAGCCACATTGGTTTGCGCAAAACTAAATTGACTGTTTGGTGTAGGCTGTGAAATTGTAATCCCTCCAACTAATTCAGTTTCACCTTTTACAGTAAATTCACCATTGTTGATAGATGCTTCAAATTTATAAACGGTACCTTCCGTGTTTATTAATGGTGCAGCACTAGTTGTTTTGAAATAATATAATTTTTGTTCTGGTGCGTAAAATGCTCCATTTGTATCTTTATTTTGTACAATTGTATCTTTCAAAACAAAGGTTCTTGTTAAGGTTCCAAAAACATATTCTTTAACAGTTGCATCCACTTGATCGAAGTAACTAGAATCCGGAACTTGCGCAATTTCTAATGAATTTCCACCACCAAAAAACGCTTTTGTTATTTTCACAAAATGCACCGTATCTTTTTGGTTTAGTGTAGCATATACAATTGCAGTTTGCTTTCCGTCTTTGCTTGGCAGAATCTCTTCTGAACAAGAGCTCAAGATTAAAAGTAAAAATAAGGGAATGCTAAAAAGAAGTTTTTTCATCGTAATCTAATTCGTAATTTAAAGAGTTTCAAAATTACATAAATAATTTGAATAAGAAACTACCGTTAAATCAAGAAAAGGCATGTTTTAATAAAATTCTTATTTGGCAAAAAAGCAATCTCGGGATTTCTCATCTATGACGCACTCATATTCCTTAGATACATTGTCAAGTTTTATTTCTTTGTATTTGAAGTCAATGAGGGGTCCAAAATTGTAATCTAGAATACCATATTTTCCATTTTTCTTAGCTAGATAAATTCCACTGTTCATGTAGTGGTAGACCATTTCCTCGTATTCAAAACCGGTAATAAATTTTTGTTTTTTCGCATCGAAAACCGCTATTTTATTATCTTTTTTAACCAGGTAGAGATTTGAACTATTTAGCGCGTAAATTGAATCATATTCATTTTCCAAGACAGGAATAGATGAAAAGGACATGATTCCAAATTTTTTATTTATAACACTAATTGGATGCGAAGTTTTGATGTAAATTTTATCGTAT
>CAZHLZ010000394.1:1529-1992 GCA_964532475.1 uncultured Chitinophaga sp. | reverse complement strand
GATAAAGTTTCTCCTTCGATATTTACAAAACCATATTTGTTTTCCTTGCGAGCCAAAAGCAACTGTTTACCATCAATATATGTGGAAGTTGTTTCTAAAAAATCAAAGGTGTTTGCATCAATTTTCCAAACAACATTTTTATCAGAAGATTCTAAGTCAATGATTCCATAATTTAGAGATTTTGCGTCTTCCACTAAGGTATATTTTGAATCCAAAAAATAGGCAACAGAAAAATTTTGATTAAATAATTTATTTCCTTCTCCATCAATAAAGTAAGCGAAGGTATCTTTTTCAACAATAAAAATATTTTTGTCACCTGAAAAAGAACTGATGTAATTAGCCTCAGCTTTGGCAATCACGCATGCTCCTGGCCCAGCCAAGCCATATAATCCATTATTTCCAAAAACAAAATAGCCATTTTTATTTATTTCAACAACTTCCTCAAATTCAATAGCGTTCAGGT
>CAZHLZ010000394.1:967-1519 GCA_964532475.1 uncultured Chitinophaga sp. | reverse complement strand
ATAAAAGTGATTCATTTTTGTGCTATTTTCTATGCCAATGTAGTAATTCTCAAAAGGATAATTAAGGCATTTTGCATCTTGATTAATGTTTTCCGCTTCATGATATAATTCTGAATCTTTAAAAGATAGGATGTCATATTCATCGTATTTTGCTGGAATTATTTCGACTCCTGTTTTTGAAATGAGTCCAACTTTTTTCTTGTTTTGGAGAATAAAACCATTAAAAACAGGACTTGTATAATAATATCGCGGACTAATGTAATCGTACTCTGGATTAAAATTTTCTTTATTAAAAACTAATTCTCCCGAGGGTTTGTAAATAAAACCAGTTTTGCCTTTTCTACAATAAACTCTTTGGTGGTCACCATACATATATAAATCTTCATTTTCCAGAATTCGAATTTCATCAAATTCAAATGGAATTAGAGTTCTGCCAATGGTACTGAAAAGACCAAATTTCCCCTTTTGTTTAGCAATATATAATCTTTCATCAAGATAATTTTCAGTATATCCATAATATTCCTCTACACTTTCAAATTCATTATTTTCAAA
>CAZHLZ010000394.1:0-957 GCA_964532475.1 uncultured Chitinophaga sp. | reverse complement strand
GATTTCAATTCTCTATAAACCAAATTTTCTTTGATGCTTTCGTCATAATCTTCAGGTGAAAGTTCGTTAAAATAGCCTTCATCTTCAAAAAATAAATCCATTTCTGTTTTTAGCATCACGTTTTTGGATTTTACTTTTTGCTTTTTGCCACCTATCAAAACAACTTTATAATTGTCTTGAGAATAGGATTCACCAGAAAAAACAATTTCACCCCTTGTGTTTAACATTATTCCTGGTTTTAATTCAATAACTGTATCCAAAGAATAAGTATTCTGATTAATCTTCAACTCGTAAAAATTATAGTATGGATTTAATTTTGAATTGATTGTGATAATTTTCTTTGCCTTTAAATTGAAAAAATAGGTGATATTTTCCTTCTCATTTCTAGTAAGAAAAAAATTCAAATTTGCTGATTTGGGATATTCTGTAAATTTCTCCTGAAAAACTAAATTTGAATCTTTATCAAAAAGTTGATAGGACTCATCTTTATATTTCAAATGAAAATTTGAATCAATATTAGAATATTCTCCCTGATAATAATACAAATAAAAACAATCTCCATTGCTAAGACTTTGAGAAAATCCAAAGGAGTAGGATAATAATGTCAGAATTAAAATTAGTTTTTTCATGTGAATATTTTTTTGTAAAACTAAGTTAATTTTTTGTTTTTTCACTAAGTAAAATGTCGTAATTTTTAACAAACTAAATGCATTGAGTTTTGTTATATTTGTGAATTAGTGTATATTTGTAACAACTTAGTGCAGCAATTTTATATGCTTTGCTGATAAATCTTTTAAGTATGAAAGAACTTGATATTAAAGAATTAGAACGACGTTTTCAAGAGAAAATTGATAATGAAATTAAAATAGAACCAAATGATTGGATGCCAGAAGAATATAGAAAAACTTTGATTCGCCAAATTTCTCAACATGCACATTCTGAGATTGTTGGAATGTT
>CAZHLZ010000393.1:1334-3145 GCA_964532475.1 uncultured Chitinophaga sp. | reverse complement strand
AAAAATTTAAAGAAGGAAAAAGTGATGGTGTTGAGTTTTTTGAAAAAGGTAAGCTTGTTGAAAAAGTTCCTTTTGGTACTAAACTAAAAAAACTTAGACTAAAAAAAGGAGATAAAACTGATTCCAAAGACAAAGATGCCAAAAAGGAAAAGGATAAAAAGGGATCTACATCTAAGGACAGTAAAAACAAGAAGGATTCTAAAGGTAAGGACACGAAAGGCAAGGATAAAAGAAAGTGGAATTTATTTTCTAAGGACAAAAAGACTAGTAAAAAGTAAGGATGTTTCTTGCCAAAAAAATTAAAAGTTCAGCCATTGGGTATGCCATTACTTTTATGCTTTTGATTGCTTTAATCTGTAGTGGTGTTTTATTTATTGCAAGTGTTAATAAGCGCATCGAAACTCAATTTATTATCAAAGAGCATCTCGTTTTTGATAATTATTTTTCACTTTTATATGCTGCTAAAAACGATCTCAATGGGGAACATATTCTAAAACATCCTGCAGGTGACAGTTCACAAATTAGTGCAAAATTTTGGGGTTCATACAAAATGCTTGTTGTAAATACAAAACATCAGAATTCTAGTGTTAAACGAACAGCATTGATTGCTTATGAAATGGACGAGGATTTACCTGTTTTATACTTACCTGAGAACCAACAAGCTTTGAAAGTAGGGGGATCAACAAGAATTGAAGGAACTGCCTATCTCTCTGATCGTGGTATAGATAGGGCCTATATTGCAGGGAAAAACTATCTTTTTAACGAGTTAATTTTTGGACAAACGAAACAAAGTGAACGAACATTGCCACCTTTAAAAAAAGAAGTGACAAATTTGGGTCTTGAAAATTTTAGCAAGGATTGTGTAAAAAAAGAATTCCTCGCGGTAGATTCTGTGTATTCCTTTTCTGAAAAAACTACTTTATTTTCTCAAATTGAACCCATCGTGATTCGAAATTCATTGAGTGGAAACCTCATCATTCATTCTTTTGATTCCATTTATGTGGGTAAAGAAGCTCGATTGAAAAATGTGATTTTAATTGCACCAGTTGTTCGTTTTCAAGAAGGTTTTTCTGGGACAGCACAGGTAATTGCTCATAAATCAATTACCCTTGAAAAAAATGTACATCTAAATTACCCATCTACACTGTGTTTGAATGAGGTGGAAAGTAACACCCTCGGTCAGACATCCAGTATTTTTCTGCAAGAAGACGCACAGGTTTTAGGTGGGATTTTGATTGTGGCGCAGCAATATAATTTTAGAAATGTGCCTTATTTGAAAATTAGTAAAAATGCTCTAGTTGCTGGTTTGGTGTATAACGTTGGGGAAACGGAATTAATTGGCAAATTAATTGGACATTTATATACCCAAAAATTTATTTTAAGTGCTGGAGGTGGAGTTTATGTAAACCATTTAATTGATGCTACTTTATCAAGTAAATTATTGCCAAAAAACTTTTTACTTCCATCTTGGTTAGAGCAAATGAAGTCCAAACAAGCAAAAATTATCTCATGTTTTTGATACGAAAAATAAAAGCTTCCAGCATCGCGGAAATTGTTGTTGCCTTGGCAGTAATCGCGATTTGTTTTGGCATTGCCTCGCTTGTTTTCATTCGGTCAACAAGTACAACTACCAAATTTTTGGATGTCAAAAATCAAACTGAAATACAGTCTGAAATTTTAGAAAAAATGTATTTGGAAGAAACTCAAGAAATTAAAAACACTGAAATCGAGTTGGAAACGGAATTGCTTGATGATGAGACAAATGATTACCTTAAAATTATAAATTTCTTAGGCTCAGATAGTCGCATTGT
>CAZHLZ010000393.1:0-1324 GCA_964532475.1 uncultured Chitinophaga sp. | reverse complement strand
CTCAATCAATATTAAAAGGTAATGAGTAAGGTAACTTTTTTAAAATCAAAATTGAAGGCTTTCTCACTTTTCGAAGTGACTGTTGTGCTGGCGATTTTAAGTATTTTGTTAACGATCATTACTGTTGCATTAAACCGTTTTAACGAGCAAATTAAATTAAGTTCTGATGTACGCCAGGAATTAAATGATTTTTATGTTGTTCGTTCTAATTTATGGAGGGAATTGTATGAATCTGATTCTTTACTTTGCCAGAATAATGAATTGAAAATAATTAGTGGAGATCTTGAAACGCTTTATTTTATTGAAGATGAAAGGCTTTTTCGCAAGAAAGACGATCAAGTGATGGATTTGAAAATTCCTATCGAAAGTATTAGTGAAGTAGAAGAAGGGAAAAAAATTAGAATTGTTTTTTCATTTATTTGGAAAGAGGAAATCATGAAACTCTCTTACCTGAAAAGAGCCAATTTGGACAAGCAAATCAATCAATATTTTGAAGAATTAAAATAAAATAAGCATATTCGTACTAATGGAAGAGGAAAAACAATCATTTTTTCAAAAAGAAATCACACTTGGCAAAGCTTTTAATGATAAAGCCAAGGAGGGTTTTTACAATGAATTTACTTCCTTGTTGGAAAGTGGTGTTGACATGCAACGTGCTTTATCTATCCTGATCGAAGAACAAGAAAAGAAGCGACTCAAAGCTATTTTAGAAGATATTTCGAAAGCGCTTGTTTCTGGTTCGTCTTTGTCTGAATCTTTGAAAAAATCTGGTCATTTTACTCCTTACGAATATCAAAGTGTGAAAATTGGTGAGGAAACTGGTCGATTAAAAATTGTCTTAAATCATTTATCGCAATTTTATTCGGATAAGGTGAAGTTGAAACGGCAATTAATTGGTGTATTCACCTACCCAAGTTTTGTGATCTTGATTACTTTTGGAGTCTTGTATTTCATGTTAAATAGTGTCGTGCCGATGTTTGAAGATGTTTTTAAACAATTTGGACAAGAATTACCCTATTTGACACAAAAGATAATTTGGTTATCCAAATACTTTTCCACTTTTCTACTCTATTTTTTTGGAACAATCCTCCTTTTATCTGTCTATTTTTTTACGCAACGAAAAGAAATTTGGTACCGTAAAATGATTGCAAACGTTTTGCTAAAAATGCCCATTTTTGGTCCACTAATTAGAAAGGTATATTTGGCTCGTTTTTGCCAAAGTATGTCCTTGCTTTTATCGTCTAAAACTCCTCTTGTAAATTCACTTGAATTAGTTGAAGAAATGATTGGATTTTACCCCTTGGAATTTGCGATGCAGGAAATC
>CAZHLZ010000392.1:0-3145 GCA_964532475.1 uncultured Chitinophaga sp. | reverse complement strand
GCGAATCACCTTACTTTTTTCGTGATTTTGGTCAAATAGGATTATTTTCTTAGTATTTTTTCGTTGATTAATAACAACAACACTGTCTTTGCTTGTTCGTTCAATTTTTGCACCCTTATATTTTGTCCTTGAAATTAATTCACCTTTGTCATCAAAAAGTTTTTCGATTCCTGCTTTCACTCCCGACCTCCAATATTCAATATGAACTAAAACACCATTTTCATTCCAATACAACCATTCACCATTTTTTAATCCCTTTTGAAAATATCCCCTTTTAGAAAGTTGTTTGTTCACATAAAAGGCCTGAAACTCTCCATTTAGCAATAAGCCTGAAGAATAACCTTGGGTAGCATGCACTTTTTGAGCTTTCATCCAATAGTAATATTTCCCTTTGTCGTAATTGTACACCCCATTAACATCAAAATCCAAGACAGTAAATTCATATTGTTCATTATCCTGCTTGATGTTGTGTTTTAGATGGTATGTTTTATCAAGTTTTTGGGCAAAAAGTACGTTTACCGAAAAAAATGTTAAAATGAACAATAGAATTTTTGACATTTGAAATATAAATAATTAGTTTATTAAATATGGTATCACTTGGACTAATAATATCACTTTCCACTTTAATTGAAATTCAAAGATACTAATTAAAATTATTGTAAAAAGAAAATGCCAAATGAATTATTTATCAAAATATAATATCTAAGAAGTGATAAAAATAGCTAATTTGAATTAAAAATTGCAGAAAATTTATAAAAATGATTATAATTTTCGCAAACTTCGGAAGTTTTAGGAAATTTCATCCCTAAAATTTAAATTTATTTTTTTTATTTTGTCAATATTTATTTACTTAAATATTTGTACTATAATTATTTTTTAAAATAAGTTGACAATGATTAAAATGGTGGTTTTTTTTCAAAATAATTACATAAGCAAGTCAAATTCCTAGAAATCAAATGGCATACAACTTTTTGATTAGTATCCAATTATACAAAGTTCAAATTGCAAATGTTGTTTTGCTATAATAAATATTGCTTCAAAAATTATCAAGGCCTTAATTATTTCTATTATGTATAAAATTGATTTCCATAGTGCAAATAAACACTATACCTGTTAAATTTAGGGAGTATTATTTAAGCATTAGGCTATTACGATTAGGGCAATTGCCATTGGAGAAAATACGAAACTTATGAAAACCAGATAAAATAGATTGAATGTTTTTTTAACAAGGTTTCAATGCTTCACTAGCCAAAGTAAATTTTGGAAAAAATTGCTGGTTTTTGACACATATTTCAGATTAAAAAACTCGACAAGAATAAATTAACAAATTAATAATTTCGTTAATAGAAAATAATTAAATAATCTTAAAGGAGTTTTCATGTTCATTCCTAGTTATTTCTAGATATTCATACTCATCATCATAATAAATAGAAAATGTTTTAAAAGCATAAATTTTTTCATCATTTATTTCATAAACTTTAAACAGGTCAGAATCTTGCAAGTCAAGTGTAATTACTTCTGGGTCAAACAGACCGTTATCTTTATCTTTTAATAGACCATTTAGATACCCTTCTAGATTAGATATTTTTTCGACTAATAATTTTTTTTTTAATGCATATTCTTTTACCTTAATCAATTTTGCTTTGTAAGAACATGTTTTTTTTGGATTTTCATTCATTTCAGCTTGACAATAAATTGCATTACCATGGCAATCAAGCTCCTTTTGACATAAAGCACATCTTTTCATTTTCTTTAATATTTGAAATTATAAATCGGAGAAAATTGCAGGCGAATTTATGTAACCTTTAATATTTCTTTTATCGCAAGACGATTTGAATCTCAAACCCCTCTTAATTATTTTTTTATCTAAAATTTGTAATTATATAAAAATTTAATTACATTTGCGGTACAAATTTATAATTTAATTTCAAAATATGCAAATGGATCTTAATGACAAAATAAAAATCGAGTTAATAAATAAAATCGAAAAGGAATATCCTAGGATAATAGAACGAAGAATCAATTTGATTTCAACTGGAGTTAGTCCTAGGGTTTATCATCATTGGAAAAGTGCAAATCTGATTGACGAGGAAAGAAATCAAGGGGAAAAAAGGAGCTGGAATAAATTAAATATTTATGAATTCGTTTGGATAAAAATTCTAAAATTTTGCCGGTCTTTTGGTGTTCCAATTTCTGATTTAGTCAAGCTAAAAGAAATGGCAGAAGAAAATTATATACAATTTTTATATGATGATATTGAAGATTACTTAAATTATTACAAACGAGCATTTAATGTAGATGAAAATCAAATTAAAAAACAACGAGAAAATTTAGAACATTTAAAATTTTACTCCACTACAGTTGAAAATGATGAAAAACATTTAATAAGTTTATTAGGGATATCAATAAATAAATCACTTTTTAATTCAACAAATTGCGCTCTTTATATTTTACAAAATGAAAAGTTGGAATTTTGTTTTGTTTGTGATGACGAATTGCAAGTGCTAGAAAAAGATAAATCACTAGATGTACCGCATATTATAATACCAATTAAACCAATCCTTGAAGAATTCATGGAAGAACCACTTAACGAAGATAGCATGTTATATTGGGGGTTGATAAATAGAAATGAAAACAAAGTATTAGAAGCGCTTCGAAATAATAATTTTACTGAAATTACTATAAAAAAAACACAAGGAAATGAACAGTTGAAAATTTTTGGAACCTTAGAAAGTGATGTAAAAGATAGCAAAGCCAAGGAAATTAGAAAGATATTAGGTATGAATACATACGATGAAATAAATATTAAATATAGAAATGATAAGCATCTTGTCATTAAAAATAAACAACAATTATAGACCCAGTTAATGGCTCAAGTATGAAAAAGTTTTGGACCTCAAATTTGGGCTCTAAAACACATGATAATTATCAATGCAAAATTTGAAATCATGTTTAGAAAAAAAACAAAATAAAAAAAGAAAATTAAAACAAGCTGAAGAACAAAATGAAATTGAAAAGCAAATTGAAATATTTTGTGAATTAATTATTGACTGTTATTTATTAAATGCCGAATCTAATGAAGAATATTGAGCCATTTAAAATTTTCCTCAAAGAGGATAAAACCATTATACCAAAAGGTGACAAT
>CAZHLZ010000391.1:0-3150 GCA_964532475.1 uncultured Chitinophaga sp. | reverse complement strand
AGATGTGCATCAGCGAGAAAAGTCAAAATCGTTGCTCTACTATCTAACATTTGATATTTTATGGCCTCACTTTTTGCAAGATTAAATTCATTTATGGCTTCTTTTGAATTTTTTATAAGCAAAAAATAAAGCCCGCGATTTTGATGGTAATAATAATTATCTTCCTTGTAAAATTTTTTCTTAAGTCTTTCCAATTCATCTAAATATTTTTTGGAACTTTCAATATTTTCAAGTCCGATATATAGATTAACAAGGTTAAACAATCTATTGATTAATTGACCTTCATTATTCGACATTTTGTCCAAATGATAGGCTTTTAAGAGGTATTTCTCATGTAAATCCTGATTATTTAATCGGTCATATAGGATACTTTTTAAAGAAAATGCACTTGATAAATAAGTAACATTTTTTTGCTTTTCAAATAAAAAAATCGCTTTATTTAATTCTAATTCACAATTTTCATAATCAGAAACTGTCAAAAAATAACGTGCCCTGCAAAGAAGCACATCTCCCCTATTTTCTTTAATAACCTCAGTTCGATTGTAAAATTGAAATTCAGATTGACATAAAAAACTGTTAGTCAAGGCGTTTAATCGAAGGTTTAGCGGGCTAAATCGAGATTGAACAACGCTGAATAACTGATTTTTATGCAAAGCATATTGTTATCCCACTGATAAACAACGATTTACTTCAAAACCCTTTCTTGATTTATCCCGATAAATCTTCAAAAGTGTTATTCGTAACTCATTGTTTCTAAGCGGTCTGAATCCAATTTTAATAATCGAACTGAGGTTAATATTTAGTTCACTCGCTTGATTGCATAAGATAAATGAAGAATCAGGATTTGATTTGAATAATTGATCAGCTTTATTTAATAAAAAATCGCTTTTTCCTTTTTGCGCAAAGATTAATGAGGGAACAATAAATAAAAAAAGGATTAAGAAACATTTCATTTTGAATTACTTTAAATTTGAAACTGTAAATACCATTAATAAAAATGCGAGTATTAAATTCTGACTCCAATGATACAAACATCATCGACTTGCTCTAACTCACCTTTCCAATTCTCAAAGGAATCATCAATAATTCTTCGTTGATCTTCCATTGTTTTATTACAATTTTGAATAAATAAATCACGCATTTGAGCCAATTTTAATTTTTTCCCTCCTCGATCACGTTCTGGTCCACCAAATTGATCTTGAAATCCATCTGTAAAAATATAGATGATATCGTTTTTCTGCAACTCAAAAGTATGTTTTGTAAAATCAGTTGCAAAGGCGAATTTACCAATTGGTTGTTTATCGGCTTTGGTCTCAAGAATTTCTACGGACACATCTTCGGTCACTTCGAGAGCCTCAGTTTTCGAAGAAAATCTTGAAGTGGTTCTCAAGATCCAAAGTGGATTATGAGCACCAGACCATTCGAGTATGTTTGAATTCAAATCAAGCACACAGAGTGAAATATCCATTCCATCCTTCACATCTTCATCGGACTTTTCAAATTCTGCAATTACAATTTCTCTAGTTTTGTTTAATATTTCCGCTGGATTTTTAAGAGCAAATTCTTTTACACTTCTGTTTAAAGCATTGTGGCAAACAACAGAAACCATTGCACCTGGAACTCCATGACCCGTGCAATCTGCCGCTGCAAAAAATATTAAATGATCTATGACCTCAAACCAATAAAAATCTCCTGCCACAATATCTTTAGGTTTATAAAGAATAAAAGAATCGCTAAAATACTCTTTCACTAACTTAGGTTGTGGTAAAATAGCTGATTGAATTCGTTTGGCATAATTAATAGAATCAGTAATTTCCTTATTTTTCTCTTCAACTAATTTCTTTTGTTCAATAATCTCTTCTTTTTGCTGAAGTAAAATGTAATTCGTTTTGTTTTTATTTCTAATGGAGAAAATTAATATCAACACAAGTATTATTCCCAAAAGTATTATACCGACAAGGAAATTTCTTGAATTTTCATGCTTTGATATTTTCAAATCTTGCAATTTCTTATCCTTATTTAAAATCTCAATTTCCTTCAATTTTTTATCATTTTCATACTTTTCTTGCATTTCATTGATTGATTTCACACTTTCAACGGAGTAAATATTTTCAATTAAATCTACATATTTTATCAAGTATTTTAATTGATTTTTAGTGTCATTTTCGAATTTATAAATCTCAAAAAATGAATAATAAACATTTGCCAATTCAAGAGAGGAATTTAATTTCAAACCAATTTCTTCAGCCAATTTGACATATTTTAATGCCTTTTGACTTTGATTTTGGCTTAAAAAATTAATTCCCATTCCATTGTACAAGACCAATAATGTTTCTAAATCATTTGTTTTAATCAAATATTTTTCAGCTTTAAATTGATATTCAAGAGCCTCTTTAAACTTATTTTGCTTCCGAAATAAATCACCGACATTCATATACCAAAGTCCCATTGAAGCATCATTGTTTGCTTTCACATAATAAGGAAATGCTTTATTGTAGTAGAATAATGCTGAATCTAAAATTTCTTGATTATCATAAGATACGGCAATATTGTTGTAAGTATTTCCTAGTTCATCTATTCTGTTTTGCTTGATGAATTCCTCCCCCGTTTTTCGAAAAAACTTAATGGCATATTTATAATTATTGAGGTACAAGTAGGAGGAAGCTAAAGAATTATAAAGCAATGGTTTTTCTTTAACAAAATGATGTTTTTCGGCAAAATCTAATGCTTTGAGATTTAATTTTATAGCATTTTCGTAACGAGAAAAATGAATTTCAGAATTAATTAAACTAATCAAAGCATTTAGCTCTCCTTTGGAATAAGAACACTTTTTCGCTTCCAAAAGGGCTTTTTTTCCATACAATTCTGCTTTCGACTCATCGTCACCACGAAATTTATCACACATTGATAACAAACTATCAACTAACACTTTACCCTTTAATCCATCAAAATTTTGATTCTCATTTTGAGCAAAAAGAATTGAATTTAAAAAAAATATTAGAATCAAGAAAAGCCTCATTTTTACGAAAATATAACAATTTAGAGTCGTTTATAATTCTGTAAATATCGAAAAAAAAAACAATACTTTATCTAAAAACCTGAGTTCGATTATTAAAATTGAATTGACTGCGTCTCTACAGTGCGGTCAGA
>CAZHLZ010000390.1:0-3188 GCA_964532475.1 uncultured Chitinophaga sp. | reverse complement strand
GGTATTTTTACTTTTTATTCATTAAACTTGCAAAAAATTTTATTATAATGGCAGGTCACGCTTCAAATCAAATTGATTCAGCTACTCTATGGGGTGGTAAGATTTCACCGTTTAGCACGAGCTACGGTAAATTAATGATGTGGTTTTTCCTAGTTTCAGATGCTTTGACATTTGGGGGATTACTTGTTGCTTATGGTTTCACACGTCACGATTCTCAAGTTTCTTGGCCAATTGGTGAGGAAACATTTAATTCATTACCATTTTTAGGTCACGGATATCCCTTGATTTATGTGGCATTAATGACATTTATCTTAATTGTATCTTCTGTAACAATGGTATTAGCTGTTGAGGCAGGACACAGAATGGATAAAAAAGGAGTTTTGAAATGGATGGTAGCAACAATCATTGGTGGTTTCTTTTTCGTAGGTTCCCAAGCTTGGGAGTGGTATCACTTCATTCACGGTTCAGAATTTGGAAAAGTTGAATTGGCTGATGGTTCAAGAGCAATCGTGAAAGGTCATTTCGGAGAAATTAAAAACTTCACAGTTGTTTCAGCTGGTCATCACCACAAAAAAGGAGAAGTTATCAAAGATGATTTAATGCATGAATTTCAACACGCAGTGGTTGCAGGACATGTTGAAAACGGAATGATTACCCTTCATGATGGTTCTATAGCTAAAATCAATAAGGAAAAAGACCACGACATGAAATTGATCATTAAAGAATCAGGTTCAAAATATATTCTTAAAAAAGACAGCAGAAAGCAAATTGAAATTAAAGGTGCAGAAGCTGAAAAATTATATTGGGAAGCAATTAATAGTGGAACACCAAATAGAGTTGTTTATGGTGCAAACTTACAAGCGAATGAATACGGACCAGCTCAATATGGTCAATTTTTCTTCTTCATTACAGGATTCCACGGATTCCACGTATTCTCTGGTGTAATTATTAATATTTTGATTTTCTTAGGAGTTGCAAGAGGAACTTACCACAAAAGAGGTCACTATGAAATGGTTGAAAAAACTGGTTTATACTGGCACTTTGTCGATTTAGTATGGGTGTTTGTATTTACATTCTTCTATTTAGTTTAATTTTTTAAAAAAAGATATCATGGAAAGAGACGATATTATAGAGTATTCTTTAGATACACACCATAGTGAGGAAGAAGGAAAAAAAGTTCGTGCTAAAATTTGGAAAGTTACTGCTATTCTTACAGCGATCACAGCGGTTGAGGTTGCATTCGGAGCTGTAATTAAACAAAGTTCTGATTATTGGACAGCGATTAAATGGTTTTTTATCATTTTAACAATTGTTAAAGCTGCTTACATTGTATTAATCTTTATGCACTTAGGTGATGAGAAAAAATCTTTGAAATATGTAATTTTAGTTCCATATTTTATTTTTATTCTCTATTTAATATTCATTTTAATAGTTGAAGCAAAAGCAGTAGATGCAGCATTAAAACTATTTGGAGCAGGTTCTTAAGTAAAAAATAATTATGGCTGATAAAAAAGCTTCTGCCGGTCGATTCAAAACATTCACATTAGTGCTTCTTTTGTTTGGTCCGGCTTTTTTGTTGATTTTCATTTCAACAAGAGGTTGCGAACATAAATTTAAAGAATTAGACGATATGGGAAAAGTGCCAAGCTATTCCTTTGTTGATGCAAATTCGAAAAAATACACAAATAAAAGTTTCCGAAACAAAGTAGTGCTGTTTACAACGATTCAACAAACTTGTCCGGATTCTTGTTCCATTTCAATGTGGCATTTTGACCAATTAATTTATCAGCATTTAAGAAAAAATCAGAAGAAATTAAAACATCTTAAAATAGTTTCTTATGTTGTTGATGAAAAAGGGAATCCTGTTAAGAATCTTAAGTTAATGGAATCTATCTTAGAAGAACAAATTGAGGAATACGACCCCAAAATATGGATTCTTGCAAGCGGTGATCCAAAAGCAGTTTTTAACATTACACGCAATGGTGAAAATTTATTGAAGGATAGTCAAAACACTTATTCATCCTTGTTGTTATTAGTTGATAAAGCAAACCACCTCAGAATGGTTCTGAAAGGAAATTCTGAAGGAATGGTGAGAAGAATGAAACAACACATGGCACTTTTGGATAAAGAATACGATAAAAAAGCTGCAAAAGAAGAAAAGTGATTTTTGGGATGATGAATTTTAAGATTTCCTATTTTATATTTGTTCTTGCATTTTTTGTAAATTCATGCAAAAGTGATAAGAAAGTCAGAGTTTTGCCTATAATTGGGAATTATGATTTGAGCTACGACACCATTGATGGCAAAGAAGTTGTTGATACTGTTTATCCAAAAATTCCAAACTTCAGATTCCTAAATGAGGATTCAGTTTGGGTGAGCAATAAGGATTTCAAAAATAAAATTTGGATTGCAGAATTTTTCTTCGCTTCTTGTCCCACAATTTGTCCGGTCATGAACAAACAGATGAATCGTTTTGCCAAGGATACTAAAAAATTTTCAAAGGAATATCAAATATTATCTTTCACCATTAATCCAGAAGATGATTCTCCATCTGTTTTAAAAAATTACAAAAAAGCACATCAAATAAAAGCGAAAAATTGGAGTTTTTTAACGGGAGTTGCCGAAGACCAAGTACATAGCTTAGGGATTGAAAATTTTAAAACTTTTGCTGGACGAGATGAAGAATCAGAAGGTGGCTACGCACATTCAGGGGCTTTCACTTTAGTAGACAAAGAAGGTTATGTAAGAGGAGTTTACGCCATTACAAATTATGATTCTTCCATCAACGAAGATGAATATCAACGACTTATCAAAGATTTCAAAAAATTATTAAAGTACGAATACAATGTCGAATAACATACACACAGAAAAACAGATTAAAAAATTCAAAACATTAATTACCATTGCTTCCATCGCAATTCCTTTGGTGGTAGTGATTTTGTTTAAAGTAAAAATTGACGGATTAGATTTTAGTTTTTTGCCTCCAATTTATGCAGGAATTAATGGAGCAACAGCAATCCTTCTAGTTTTGGCATTGATTGCAATCAAATCAAAAAACAGAAAACGACATGAGTTTTTAATGAAAACATCTTTAGTTCTATCATTGCTATTTTTGGTGATGTATGTTGCTTATCACATGACATCAGACACTACTGTATATGGAGGAAGTGGTGCTGCAAAATACATTT
>CAZHLZ010000389.1:0-3191 GCA_964532475.1 uncultured Chitinophaga sp. | reverse complement strand
CATGATGAAGAAAGAATGATGTTTAAGAATTTGGAATTCGGAAATAGTACAAACCCGAATCACGATGCTAAAAATTTATACGTTGCCTTGGAAAGAGCACAAGCTTCTGCTGTGATTTTGCTGACAACTCCTGGACCAAAAATGATCTGGCAGTTTGGAGAACTCGGTTATGATATTTCAATTGATGATCCTTGCCGTGTATGTAACAAACCAATTCTTTGGAATTACCAACAAAACACTAATAGAAAACAATTATATGATGTGTATGCCGCAACATTAAATTTAAGAAAAACATATCCGACTTTTCAAACATTAGATTTTCAGTATTCGCTTACAGGTGCAGTGAAACGTTTAAATTTAAATCATACCGACATGGATGCTGTGGTCCTTGCAAACTTTGCTGTAAATAGTCAGAATGCAAGTGCAAACTTTCAAAGTACAGGTTGGTGGTACGAATATTTTACTGGAGATAGTATCAATGTTACAAATACATCAGCAACTTTGCAACTATTGCCAGGAGAATACAGAATCTATACTGATGTAAGAATTAATCAACCAGAGATTACTGAAACAACAAGCTATGAAGAGTTAGTGAAAGAAGAATTTGAGTTAAATATTTATCCAAATCCTACAAGTGATTTGTTAAATGTAAATTTTAAGGCTGAGAATGCATCCAAATTAGATTATGTTGTAATCAATGAAAAAGGTCAAGTCGTTTTAGAACTATCTAATAAAAATGCACTTAAAGGTGATAATTCACAAAAAATTGATATTTCTAAGTTAGACAAAGGAACATATCATTTATTGATCAAATCAGAAAGCGGATTTTCTAACAAAGAATTTTTGAAAATGTAAGATTATGAAAACGTCTTCCAAAATAGTGTTACTACTACTATTACTTTCAAAGGATGTAATTGCTCAAAATTTTGGGGATTTTGCATCTGCAATTTATTTAAAAAACTGTAATACTACCAAGTTTTATAATACAACTGGATCAGGAGGAAATTGCATTAATCAGACTTGTGCGACTGTTTTTGATGGTTCAAGTTTGGGTTCCTTTAATCAAAATTCAAATAAACTTGAAATTAAAGGTGCTGAAATTAAAACAAAAAAAAACGGAGGAGGAAATGTTTGTAGCGCGCGTTTAAACTACACTGTGTACACTACCGGAGCAAGACCGGGAAGTCCAGTTTTTACGGCGATTAATTTACCTTTTAAATGCAATTGCAGTTCAGGAACCTTTGCTGATGGTTTTGGCCCATGTGGGGGAAATGATCAAAAATGGGGCACAGTAAGTGCAGGACCTATAGACTTAACAAATCGAGCACCAGGGAACTATACCTTGGAAATTTATTATGATTACACTGGAGATAATAATAGTTCATCCCTTTGTCGTGATACAAAATATATTGATAATGGTGGTAGTCCAACGAATTATACCGCCACTTTTTCAGTTGTTTCTAGTGGTGGTGCTTGTATCATGTTGCCAGTAGAATTAACAAATTTTGCAGTAAATTGCTACGACGAAGACGTGAAAATAGCATGGACAACTGCCTCTGAAAATCGAAATGATTATTTTGTTGTTGAAAAATCTTATGATGGAATAAATTGGTTGGAGCTAGAAAAAATTGCAGGACAAGGAAATTCTAGTCATGAAAATAATTATCTAATTTCTGATGCAAATACATTGGTTGATTGTTATTACCGTTTAAAACAAGTTGATTTTGATGGTGAAGTCAGTGTTTTTGAACCTAGTAAATTAGAATGTTATGATGATAATTCTGTTTTTTTCGAAGTAATTCCAAATCCAAATGACGGGGGCAAATTTGAGATCTATTTAAAGGAAAAAAACAGGAAAAACTCTACAAGCTTGAATTTATATGACTCATCTGGAAAATTGATTTTAAATAAAGAAATTGAAGTCAATAGCGGTATTAACAAATACGAAATAAACGAGAATTTAAGTCCGGGCTTTTATTTTGTAGAAGTTTTAAATAATGATTCGTTCAAGAGAACAAAGAAAGTAGTTGTTTTATAAATTATTTCATTCTAATCTTTAAGTTTCTCTGCTGTAAAATATGACATAATTTATAATTTCAAATAGAATTCTTCTTATGATTTTTTATCGAAACGAAGTTTGATGTTTCTAAAATGTCTCAAAAA
The DNA here is from genome assembly GCA_964532475.1 of uncultured Chitinophaga sp. Taxonomy (GTDB): domain Bacteria; phylum Bacteroidota; class Bacteroidia; order Flavobacteriales_D; family Crocinitomicaceae; genus M2408. The sequence continues at coordinate 1,028 of CAZHLZ010000389.1, read as the reverse complement.
GATTAGTAACCTCAGTTCGATTGTAAAATTGAAATTCAGATTGACATAAAAAATTGTTAGTCAAGGCGTTTAATCGAAGGTTTAGCGGGCTAAATCGAGATTGAACAACGCTGAATAACTGATTTTTATGCAAAGCATATTGTTATCCCACTGATAAACAACGATTTACTTCAAAACCCTTTCTTGATTTATCCCGATAAATCTTCAAAAGTGTTATTCGTAACTCATTGTTTCTAAGCGGTCTGAATCCAATTTTAATAATCGAACTGAGGTTAGTAACCTGAGTTCGATTATTAACAATTTGATTGTCAATAACTTAATTTGAATTTATGAAAATAAGTGAAATACATTTAGTATCTTTAATGTGTTGAAAATTAATGATTTAAATTATTTTCATGTATTTCACTCAAGATAAAATTACTGAAATTTTTGTAATAGCTGACGAATTTTGTAAAGAATTTGAACTTTCAATTGCTAAATTTAAAGTTGGAAAAGCTCCAAAAAGAAAACCTAGAATGACCACAAGTGAAGTGATTTGTATTATGGTCATTTTTCATGGTATGAATTATAAAAATATGAAACATTTTTATCTTCAATATGTCCAAAAACACATTAGCCATTTATTTCCTGAAACGGTTTCTTATAATAGATTTGTAGAATTTATGCAACAAGCCGCATTACTTTTGTCAATGTTCCTAAAACTTTGTTGTTTGGGTGAATGCTCAGGCATTTCTTATATTGATTCTACACCAGTTAGAGTTTGTAAAAATAAGAGAATTAAAAGGAATAAGGTATTTAAAGACATTGGAACTGTTGGTAAATCAACAATGGGATATTTTTTTGGATTTAAGTTGCATCTTATTGTAAATGAGAAAGGTGACTTACTTAATTTTCAAATAGCACAAGCCAATGTAGATGATAGAGAACCACTAAACAATCCTAGATTTACAGAAAAAATTAGTGGAAAAATGTATGGTGATAAAGGTTATATTTCTGCTAAGTTAAGTGCAATTTTATTTGCTGATGGT
>CAZHLZ010000388.1:0-3192 GCA_964532475.1 uncultured Chitinophaga sp. | reverse complement strand
TATTTGGGATTCAATATTTTTGATTTGATTTCTGGAAATATGGATATAAAATCCATAAAACTTAAGGATGGAAAAATTCGGATTGTACAGCATAAAGATGGAAGTTTTAATGTTTCAAATGCTTTTGAAAGTAAAAAACCAGCCGAAGAAGTTAAGGAAGATTTCCATTTAGATCTAAAATCAATTAAACTTGACAACATTGATATTAATAAGTTAAATGAGCAAAACATGCTGATGGTTGATGCCTACATTGACCGAGCAAAAGCGAATTTTAAGACTAAAAAGGAACACATTAACATTGGAATGGATACAGATTTTAGGCTTTCTCTGATTGACAATGGCGATACTACCTTTATCAAGAACAAACATTTTACATTGGATACAGAATTGGATTACAATACAGACAATCAAATTTTATCCATTTCCCCCACCCAAATTACCCTTGAAAAAGCAGATTTTGATTTTGAAGGAAAGGTAAATTTACTAGATGACGCCAATTTAGACCTTCACTTTAGCGGAAACAAACCAGATTTCAACCTATTTATGGCAATGGCTCCTGAAGAACTAATTCCAACCTTGGAGAAATTTGAAAACAAGGGGAAAATCTTTTTCGACGCACGCGTGAAAGGAAAATCCATGAATGGGAATCAGCCAGCAATCAATGCTAAATTCGGATGTAAAAATGGCTACTTCAACAATACAGAATCGCATAAAAAATTAGATCAAATAGGATTTAAGGGAAGTTTCACCAATGGAAGTAAGCGCAATACTTCAAGCATGAAATTTGAGCTAGAAAATTTTTCAGCTAAGCCAGCTGCGGGAATTTTTAGTGGAAAAATTAGAGTTGAAAATTTTGACTCTCCCGAAATTGATATGAAATTAGTTTCAGATTTTGACCTCGATTTCTTAAGTAAATTTGTGAATTCACAAGAATTAAAAGGTTTATCAGGCAAGGTCAAATTAACGATGAATTTTAAGGACATAATTGACATTCAAAACCCTGAAAAAAGCATCGAAAAATTAAATGAATCGTATTTTTCTGAGCTAGAAATCAAAAATTTATACTTCAAAACTTCTGGATTTCATTTACCAATTAAGAACCTAAACCTATATGCTACTCTTAAAGGACATGAGGCCAGTGTCAAAAAATTTAACATAAATGTTGGAAAATCAGATTTTTCGTTTTCGGGCCATATTAGTGATTTACCAGCAATAATTCACCATACAAATCAAGAAGTTTTAACAGATTTAGCAATCAAATCAAACTATTTAGACATTCAAGAATTGACAAGTAAGGAAAATTCAAAAGATGGAGTGGATGAACAAATTGAAAATTTAAGTTTAAAATTGAAATTCAAAAGTTCTGCAAAAGCAATGACAGAATCTCCAAGTTTGCCTATTGGAGAATTTTTTATTGAAGATTTGTACGCAAAAATGAAGCATTATCCGCATACCTTGCATGATTTTCACGCCGATATTTTTGTAGAAAGTGAAAATTTCAAAATAATTGACTTCTCTGGGATGATTGATCAATCAGATTTCCATTTCACAGGTCAATTGTCCAACTACAACATGTGGTTTCAGGAAAAATTGTACGGCGACACAAAATTAGAATTTGATTTGACTTCAAAATTGCTCCAATTCGACAATTTATTCGCTTATGGCGGTGAAAATTTTGTTCCAGAAGACTACAGACACGAAGAAATTAAGGAATTCAAACTACATGGAAAAACTGATTTACATTTCAATCACGGTTTAAAATCAACAGATTTTTATTTGACTCAATTGGACGGAAAAATGAAAATTCATCCTTTAAAATTTGAAAACTTTAATGGGCGAATCCATTTGGAAGATGAACACTTGACGATTGAATCGTTGAAAGGAAAAGTTGGACATTCAATTTTTAATGCTAGTTTGAAATACAATTTAGGAAAGGAATCGAATAAATTTCCCAATAAATTAAGCCTTTCAGCCTCACGATTGGATTTTGACGAATTAATGAATTACAACGAAGGTCCAAAAAAGCCTTCTGAAAAAATCGACCACGACAAGGTTTTTAGCATTTATGATTTCGATTTCCCTGACATGTCCTTTCATCTTGATATTCATCACTTAAATTATCACAAAGACCTTCTAGATAACTTTAAAAGTGATTTACGAAGCGAAAAAAATCATCAAATTCACGTTGAAAAATTACAATTTGATGCCTCAGGTGGTCATTTCGATATTTCAGGGTATTTAAGCGGAAAGGACAAAAAACACATTTATTTCAAACCAACTATCAAAGTAAAAAATGTTGATTTAGATAAATTTATGGTGAAATTTGATAATTTTGGTCAAGATCATTTGGTCTCCGAAAATCTTCACGGAAAATTCACAGGAACAATCACTGGGAAAATACATTTACACGCAGATTTAGTCCCAAAAATTGATGATTCTGAACTAACAATTGCCATGACAGTATTGAATGGTAAATTGGAAAATTATGCGCCTATTTTAGCCTTAAGTGATTATTTTCAAGACAAAAATCTTTCAAAAATCTATTTTGATACCTTGACAAATGTCTTTAACTTGAAAAAAAGCGTGATAGAATTTCCAAAAATGACCATCAATTCAAGTTTGGGTTTCTTGGAAATTAGCGGAAAACAAAAAATTGATGGAAATATGGACATGGATTACACCATTGGAGTGCCTTGGAAAATGATTGGACAGGTTGCATTACGTAAACTATTTAGACGCAAGAATAACGAAGTCACTGAAAATGAGGAAGAAATTCAATACAGACAAAAAAACTCAAAATTTGTTTATATTAGAATGGCAGGAGATTTGGAAAATTATAAGGTTTCATTGGCTAAAAAAGAGAAATAATGCTTCGTATTTTCATTCCAAATAAAGATAATGCTTGGATTTGGTCTCAATTTGTCTTGATGGTTTTGGGCATATTTCTATTAAATTGGAAAACAGTAAATGTCTTAGTGGCTTTTGCCTATGAGGGAATAATTATTGGACTTATTCAGTTTTTTAAAATGCAATGTGTTTATTGGTTTGGTGAAAAACAAAAAGTTGCAATCAAAGTTGAACCTGAAAAAAATAAACTAATATTTTTCTATTCCATATTTTTCATGTTGATTTATCTTCTTTTTTGCAGTATTCATTTGATATTTATGTTTGTATTTGTGGAGAATGAAGTGG
>CAZHLZ010000387.1:0-3198 GCA_964532475.1 uncultured Chitinophaga sp. | reverse complement strand
GTTTTTTACCAACATTCTAGAATGAAATACATCCCATTATTTTTTTGTAATGAACAACTTTCCTTCCCAAATATAAAATTTAAGAACTTAATTTACTTATCATTAATTTTTTGTTTTTTATTTCCTTATATCAGGAATATTCTATCCTTTCAAGACAAATTTTCTTATCAAGATAAAAAAAACGATGAAAATCGAATAAAATATAAAAAATGGAATGATTATCTGAGGGTAATTTAAGGATAAAAGTACTGCAATTATTAGCAATTGAAATCCCAACCCATAAATAGAAATCAAAGTCATAAACCATTTTGGAGATTTTGAAGCTTGATGCGCATTTTGATCCATGAAATGAATGATTTTGTCAAAAATCCCGTAAAAAATCAAGTAGCACGAAAATAGAAAATCAACAATCTTTTGACTTTCACCGTGCAATGCTGTTGGTGTTTTGTACTCAAAAATTTTGCTGGTACTGTCTCCTCCCACTGACTTGTTTCGCAAAATAACATAATAATAATTGTACAAGGTTCCTTGCAATTGGCAAGCGAAAAATGCAATAAACGCTAAATAGAACGGTGTTTTGGTTATGTATGAAATTGTTGTAAAGAAAATAAAGTTCAACAAAATATCGAGCAAACTATCTAAATACCTACCAATGTAAGATGGTTTATTTTTCAATCGAGCCAATTCTCCGTCAGCTGCATCAATGATCGATTTTAAGATTAAGAATAATCCTGCAAGTACATACTTTCCTCGAAGCATAAAATACACTGCTATTAATCCGACTAGTGCAAAAAGCAAACTTACATGGATTGCGTTAAAAGGTGTATTTTTAAGGAGTTTGGCGAAAAGTTTCCCCGGTGATCTTCCATAATCAGATAAATCCAAAAATTTATCCTTCTTTGCAAGTTTTGACATTTAAATATAAAGAAGCGATTGTTCTGACACTATAGACAGTGCACAAAAATACACAATTTAGAGTTGATATTGTTTTTTTATTTTTGAATTACAAATCATAATTCTCCGAAATAAATTTTCTTAAAAATCTAATTTGTTACTTTTCTTTTTCCGCAAAAGAAAAGTAACACAAAAGAAAACTCGGCACTTATTGTTAGTAAATTCGCTCCACTCGTCTATTTGCGACCGTTTCGATGATCTCCTGCGGAGCTTTCTCACGGTTCCCGCAATAGACTACGTTCCGCTCTTAACTAACAATTAGGTGCCAGAATTATCTTAAAAAGTCAAATAAACTTTTTACTAAAAATTTATGGAAAATTTGTTTTTGAACAAAAAAAAGCTTTGCAATTCTAGATTTTTTTAAAAAATAAGTTAAATTTTATCTGACAACAATTATTACAAATCAATGTCCAGATTAAAAGTTTTTTGAAGAGAAAATAAATTTGCATTCTTTTTAGAAAGTGCTAAAAATTTATCTTTTCCACTTAGTAATTTTGTGTTTTCTTCCTGACTTTCAATTACTTGAAAATGAAGTTGGATGCTGTAATTTTTTAATGCCTCTCTAATAAATTCTGTGATTTCGGAAAGATTAGTTTGAATAATATCAATTTGCACCTGATTATCACACTCATGATATACATCAGTATCATTTATAATTTTCGGATCACGTTTGTTTAAGGCAAAAAATAAATTCTCCAAACCTTTTTCCTTCATTTTAAAAGCCAATTGCTTCCATGCCATCTTTAGCTGGTCCAAACTGAAATTTTCGTGCACACGATTATTGAAATTTGTGTCAGACTCCGTTTGTGTTTCGCTAGATTTTTGTTGAATCTGCTTGATCGAAAGGTGCTGAGTATTTAAATTGCCTAGTGGAACGGTCGTTTTTTGAGGTTCAACTTTAACTTGATTCAAAATCGATGTTGGTGGAGGTGTTTTTGTTTGAACACTTGCTCCTTGTTTTCTAAGACTTTGTCCCGGAAAGGGAATAATTTCTGGTCGATCAGTTAGGGATTTTTTTTTTCATGCTCATTTTTCAATGAACACAATTGCATCAAGGCTAACTCGACCAATAAACGCGTATTTTTTGAAGATTTGTAATCAACATCAGCTTTGCTAAGAATGGCCAAAGCTCTCAAGATAATTTGAGAATCAACAAGTTTGGCTTGTTCAACAAATCGATTTTCAACTTGTTCACCCACCTCAAGCAATTTTGCTGTTCTAAAATCTTTACATACCAATAGATTTCTAAAATGAGCAGCTAATCCATTGATAAAATGATGACCATCGAATCCATTTTCAACCACATCATTAAACAAAAGCAAACAAGAAGGAATATCCTCTTTTTGAGTGTATTCAACGATTTTGAAATAATATTCATAATCAAGAATATTCAAATTTTCGATTACTGCTTTGTAAGTCAAATTATTACCTGCGAAACTTACAATTTGATCAAAAATGGATAAGGCGTCACGCAAAGCTCCATCTGCTTTTTGAGCAATCAAATGTAAACCTTCAGATTCAGCATTAATCCCTTCTTTTGTGGCAATAAACATCAAGTGATCTGCAATGTCTCTTAATTTAATTCTTTGAAAATCAAATATTTGACATCTTGACAAAATCGTAGGGATAATTTTATGTTTCTCCGTTGTTGCTAAAATAAATATGGCATGAGCAGGCGGTTCTTCCAAGGTTTTTAAGAAAGCATTAAACGCCTGATTTGACAACATGTGAACCTCATCAATGATATACACCTTGTGAGTTCCAATTTGTGGAGCAATTCTCACTTGATCAATCAATACACGAATATCATCCACCGAGTTGTTGGACGCAGCATCTAATTCATACACATTTAAAGATGCACCTTCATTGAAAGAATTGCAGGAATCACACTTATCGCATGCTTCTACCTCGTCTGTAATATTAAAGCAATTGATTGTTTTTGCTAAAATACGTGCAGTAGTTGTTTTTCCCACACCACGAGAACCACAAAACAAAAATGCTTGAGCCAGATGCTCGTTTTTAATGGCATTTTTTAATGTACTCGTAATGGATTTTTGACCAACAACCGTTTCAAAGGTTTGCGGTCTATATTTTCGGGCGGAAACAACGTAATCACTCATAACTATGACAAAATTAAGCTATTTTTTTGTTTGAAAATTAAATGTTGATAAGTATTATTTTATTCTTCATAAAAAAATTATGTTAGTATACCAAAATCAACTAGAAAAATAACACTCCCTTCTT
>CAZHLZ010000386.1:0-3200 GCA_964532475.1 uncultured Chitinophaga sp. | reverse complement strand
TTTATAAAACTCCATTCAGCATACGAATGGAGTTTTTTTGTGTTTATACGTTTTTATTTCAATAAAGAAGTTCCCAAGGTTCGAATCCTATATTCTCCGCCATTAAAAGTGTAAAAAAGTACAAAACCTCGCAAAATGGATGAGACACAAACCTTCAAATGTCAGGTAGGACACGTTATAAGAGGTTATTCAGATAACACTTCTTGGGAAGGAGGCTTTGTAAAATGTATAGTGCCTGAAGGAGAGTTTGACTATAATTCAAGAAAAGAGTGTTATGGAGGACTTGCTTTTAGGAAGACTTTATTTGATCAATCTCAAAAAGTTAATAAGCAAATTATATTACCATTTAAATAGGAAAACATGAGGTATTTATCTTTTATTTTAGTATTTGCAGTTAATTTTTTCTTTTCCCAAGAAGAAACAGACTTGCGTCAATCTATTTATAAAGTCCTTATAGAAAAATCCATAAAAGATTCGGATTGTGAAACAACTATCGTTTGCGTGAATGATTTTTATCATGATATCTATACAAAAGATTATGGAGCAATTATCCGGTTTCCTGATTCGATACTGTTTAATCAATCTTTCAGGAAAAATTTAAATGATTTATTTAAAAATAGTGAGGTAGATTCTTTGTATTTTAAGGATTTGTCTAACTTTTATCATGTAAAGCAAGAAGTATATAATTATAAGTTTGCTATGAACGGTGTCCCCTATCGTTTTCATTATATTGAAGCCCCTGTTGATGATGACGTTTTCTTTAATTTAATTTTTTTGGAGACTCGAAAGAGATTTAAGTTATTTGTTCCAGTGCAGATCTTTACTTATGACGGATTAAATCTTTTTACAGAAACAAGGATGTTTCGTATTAAGGTAAATAATGGCCGAATTTCAATTAAACAATGTGATTAGATAGTGGGTAGTTTAGTCGGTAGTGTAGTCAATTATCGGTAATGTCTCAAATGGTGCTTTTGATAAAATAGAAGTTAAAGCGGATGAAGATAATACTTCATCCGCTTTCTTTTTGTTTAAAATTGACACTTTAAAATCGGGATACTACCCTGCATTTAGCTTTAAAAGGAATGACACCTATGGAAGTTTACACCAACAAAAAACAGAAAGATTATACCAATTACACTTTGAATTTACTTGAATGATTTACTTGTATAATGCCGATGTAACGGCGATTCTAAAGTTGCCATTACGTCTGCTCCTTTAAAACCTTCAAGAGTATTGTTTGCTTGAAAATATTCTAGAGCTTTTGCCTCATATGCAGAGGCATATTTTTTAAAAGCGGGGTCTTGTATTAAAAGCCTAGACATTTCAGAGTCAGAATCAAAACTTAATGATTTCCAACTCCCTAACACAAAATTAGCAATTAACATGCTTGCTTCTTTTTTAGCCTCATCGCATCGAAATGCATGATGAGTAAATTCAAATTCTTCTTTACGGAAAAATAATTTTCTTTTTTCTCGTATTAATTTCATTTCTTTTCCTGTAAATGGACTTTTCATATTATTCTACTTAAAAGGGTATGACATAGGGTGCTCTGCAGGATGAAAAGAAATACAAATCACATTTGAACTTTTATTTATCATGGCAATTTTTATATAAATCTCTTGTTTTTTAATCGCTTTACCAAAAACCCACATTTCAGCACCGCCATAAAGTTTTTCTTCCAATGGACGTGATACAGTTCAAACCTCTAGAATAAATTCAATTTTTAGTTCAATCCCTTTATTTACAGCTACTTTGTCTGCAAACAAAAAAGGAGAAACCACTTTGTTAAATGATTTCTCCTTGGGAGTGACCTCGTCAGGAGTCAAACTTTTTTCAATTTTTTCATAGGCAAACATTTTTATAACTGTTTATTACTTTTTTCGTCCTTTAATAACTATTCAAGTTCCACGCAAAAATGTTCCTAATAAGGAACACATAGCCAGAATGCTTCATCACGAAGCCCATGGCAGGTAAAAATACACTTTTTTTGTCAGTTTCCAAATTTTGGACGAGCAAAAGTACAATTTCATAATTTATTCATTTGTCATGATAGATGAATTTCGAAGATTTAAAAGATTTAGTTGAAAATTAAGAATTTTTGCTTTTTTTGGTATTTATTCTCGTCTTCAATAGAATGTTTTCCAGAATTTTTCAGAGAAAAATGTAAGCAGAAATAAAATTTCCGATGAAGCTACAGTTTGCCTCATGAAGTTCTCAGCCCCTGTAAATTCTAAACTATTTTCAGTTCCTTGGTATGATTACAAGAACTGCAGGCATTACATTTGTTGTCCACTACGCGTTCTTTTCGAGCCTCTTTGGCACATGCAATAAAACTTTCGTTGTGATAACCTGAGTTCGACTACTAAAATTGGATTCAGACCGCTAATAAATAATCAATTAAGAGTAATACACTTGAAAATGTATCGGGATTTATTTAAATTGCATTAGGGGTTTTGTTGTTGTTTATCAATGGTGTAATGTTGCGCTTTGAATAAAAATCAGTTATTCTTCGTTGCTCCCTCTCAATTTAGCCCGCTAAATTTTCGAGTGAACGCCTTGTCTAACAGATTTTTATGTCAATCTGAATTTCAATTTTAGTAGTCGAACTCAGGTTAATAATTTTCTGTTTTAAGGTGCATTTCGGTAGGTGTCATTCCACCAATAGCATGACTTGGTCGGATATTATTAAATTCATTTTCAAAAATTTCAAGTGCTTCTATGAGTTCCTCTTCATTTTTAAATTCTTTTCGATACAACCAACCTTGTTTTAATATCTTATTATGCGCTTCTATTTGTGTGTTCCCAAATCGTATGTCATGTAAAGCTCTTAATTTTGTTAGGTTTGGTAAAAGATGAATGTAATTTTCCACCAGATTAACTGCACTAACGTTTGTTTCTCATTCGCTGAGCGAATTCTTATTTTCGCTTCCTCCATCAACCAATAAAGTCAAATCCTCTTCAATCGAATTGAATTCACTTTCGTATGCTTGTTTAATCGTTAACAATCGATTTGTTGCACTTAAGGTATCGCTTACTAAATGAGATAATATTTTTCTAGAAAAGTTATCGACAACCAAATATATGTAGTGGATTTTTAATCCAATCTTAAAATAGGTCACATCAGCATGCCATATTTCATTGGGTCGAACTGCTTTTATTCCTGGTTCTCCTTTTTTACGCGCAAATTTTGGTTTTTTTCT
>CAZHLZ010000385.1:0-3201 GCA_964532475.1 uncultured Chitinophaga sp. | reverse complement strand
ACGTTCGCATTTTGAGCCTTGTTCAAATTCAGTGATTATTCAGCGCATGTTGAGTAATTTGATTGCCTCTTTTCAACAAGTTGGAAACAGCGAAAAAGTACAAGAGTTGATTTCTTTACGCTCAATTTTTACTGAATAAGATATTTTACAAGTTTTTAACACCTTTATTTTCAATAAAAGATTAACTTTGCACAATGAAATTAAGCAAAATTACCACCATTTTATTCTTTGCACTTGTACTTTTGAGTTCTTGTTCTGCTTATAACAAGGTTTTGAAGGGCGATGATTATGACAAAAAATTCAAATTTGCGAATGATTTGTACGAACGAGAAAAATGGACACAATCCATAGCCTTGTACGAACAAGTTTACCAAAGATTGCCAAAAACAAGTGAAGGTGAAGTTTCTTATTACCGAATTGCAATGTCTTACTACAAAGTTGAAGATTATTACATGGCTGGCTATTTTTTCAATTCATTTTTCGACAAATATCCAAGAAGTAATAAAATTGAGGATGCTTTTTTTCTGAAAACTCTTTGTAGTGTAAAAAACTCACCAGCTGTTAGTTTGGATCAACAAGAAACCGAAATTGCGCTAAATGATGTACAACAATTCATTTATTTGTTTCCAAATTCTTCTAAAATTGACACGTGCAACAAAATCATGGATAATTTACGTTTCAAATTGGAACAAAAGGATTACGAAGCAGTTAAACTTTACGATAAAACTTTGAATTACAGGTCAGTAATTACAACAGGAGAAACTTTTGTAAACACATACCCAAATTCAAAATTCAAGGAAGAAGTTTCTTATTTGAGAATTAAAAACTTAGCGTATGTCGCAAAAAATAGTGTTGACGATAAAAAAATCGAAAGAATTGAAAAAACTTTAGAAAGTTATCGTAACTTTGTAGGCCAATTTCCAGAGAGTAAGTACTTAAAAGAATTGGAAGGCATTCAAAAAACAATGCAAAACGAATTAAAAAACAATAAATAATTCCAAGTAATACGAATCGTATGAATTTTAAAAACATCCAAGCAGAGCGTTCAACAATTACTCGTGACACTATCGATTTCGAGGAAAAAACTGGTAACATTTACGAGTCAATCGTTGCAATGTCAAAACGTTCTAACCAAGTTTCTTCTGAATTAAAAGAAGAATTAACAAGTAAATTGCAAGAATTTGCTTCTTCAACAGACAATTTAGAAGAAGTTTTTGAAAATAGAGAACAAATTGAGATTTCTAAGTTTTACGAAAAATTGCCAAAAGCAGTTGCTATTTCAATGACAGAAATGTTAGACGATAAACTTTATATCCGTAAACCGGAAGATAATAAATAAAAAATTATGAAAGGGAAACGCATTCTTCTTGGAATTACAGGAGGTATTGCAGCATATAAAATTGCTTCCCTTATTCGCTTACTAAAAAAAAATGAGGCAGAAGTCAAATGTATAATGACTCCTGCCTCTTGCGATTTTATAAGTCCCCTAACTATCTCCACCTTAAGCGAAAATCCAGTTTACATCGATTTTTGGAATCGACAAAATGGTGAATGGACAAACCACGTTGACCTAGCTTTATGGGCAGATGTTTACCTGATTGCACCACTAACTGCGAATTCTTTAGCTAAAATTGCTCATGGTTTTTGCGATAACTTGTTAGGAGCGTGTTATCTTTCTGCAAAATGTCCCGTAATTGTGGCTCCAGCAATGGATTTAGACATGTACAGTCATGAAACCACAAACGAAAACCTGACCTTGCTTCAAAAAAGAGGAAATAAAGTGATTCCCGCAGAATCTGGTGAATTAGCAAGTGGTTTAGTTGGTCAAGGACGATTAGCGGAGCCAGAAAACATTTTTGCCTACCTCCAAGCTTTTTTTCAGAACCAACATACGTTTGAAGGTCAAAAAGTACTAATTACTGCTGGTCCAACTTTGGAAAACATTGATCCTGTACGATTTATTAGTAATCATTCTTCAGGAAAAATGGGGTACAAAATTGCCGAAAAATTCTTGGATGCTGGCGCTGAAGTTGTATTGATTAGTGGTCCAAGTCAAGAAAAATTGCATCACAAAAATTTGACTTTAATTCACATTGAAAGTGCTTTGGAATTGCTTCAAGAAGTAAAATCTCATTGGAAATCAGCAACAATTGGTGTATTTGCAGCAGCAGTTGCAGATTATCGCGTAAAAGAGCAAGCGACTCAGAAAATTAAAAAAAGTGAAGAGGAACTTACACTAACTTTGGTGAAAAACCCTGATGTGTTGCTGTGGGCAGGCGAAAATAAAACCGAAAATCAATATTTGGTTGGTTTTGCTTTAGAAACAACAAATGCACTTGAACACGCCAAGGCAAAAATTAAGAAAAAAAATCTTGATTTGATTGTTTTAAATACTCTTGAAGAAGATGGTGCAGGTTTTAAACATGATACAAATCGCGTAGATTTGATTGATAAATACAATAAAATTACTAGTTTTGAGTTAAAAGACAAAAGCCTTGTCGCTCAAGATTTATTAAACTATATTTTAAACAAATAATATGAAATACATCGTACTATTCACATTTTTAAGTACTTTATTTTTAGGAAATTCACAAGAATTAAATTGCCAAGTTACTGTTTTGGTTGATAATCAAATCCCTGTTACAAGTGTTGAAAAAGAAGTTTTTGATCAATTGAAACAAACAGTTTTTGACTTGATGAATAACACCAAATGGACTAAGGATAAATTTAAAATAGAAGAACGCATTAATTGCAACATTCAAATTCAAATCTCGTCCATTCCTGCCTCAGGTACTTATTCTGGCTCCATTCAAGTTCAATCGACAAGGCCCGCTTTTAATAGCAATTACAACTCAACGATTTTGAATTATCAAGATGAAAATTTGACATTTTCTTTCTCTCGAAATTCAATTTTAATTTACGCTCCAAACCAATACCGTGACGAGTTGACCTCTATTTTAGCATTTTACGCTTATTTTATTTTAGGAATGGATTACGACACCTTTTCGCCACAAGGAGGAACACAATATTTCAATGAGGCACAGCAAATTGTTTCTTTGGCACAATCATCTGGTAGTCCAGGTTGGGCATCAAGTGACAATAAAAAAAGAAATCGTTTTTACTTGGTAGACAATATTTTACATCAATTATTTGAGCCATTGAGAACTTGTTTGTATACCTATCACAGAGAAGGAATCGATA
>CAZHLZ010000384.1:0-3202 GCA_964532475.1 uncultured Chitinophaga sp. | reverse complement strand
ATGAACGAGCCAGTTAAAGTCGAAATCGCCCCCGAAGAAAAAACATCTAAAAACATCAAAGAAGAAATCTTCTATCCTTCGCAAGAAGATAAGATGCGTTTGCTGCTGACCTTAATTGAAGAAGATTGGCCAGAAAACCTTAGTTTGGATTTGTTTAATGAATGGTTTTCGGTTGATTTTGGCACAAGTGTATTTGACACTCAGAAAGTTGATCTTGTGGCAGAAAAATTAGATTAATGTTCATAAAAACGCTTTCCTTAGTTAATTTCAAAAATTACCGTCAAGCTGATTTTGAGTTTGAGTCAGGTGTGAATTGCTTTGTTGGAAAAAATGGTTCTGGTAAAACAAATGTACTCGATGCGGTACATTATTTAAGTATGTGTAAATCTTACTTAAATCCTGTTGACAAACAAAATATTAATTTTGGTGAACAATTTTTTGTCTTGCAAGGCACGTGGGAAGACAATGATATTGAAACCGAAATCTATTGCGGCGTAAAGGTTGGAAACAAAAAAATCATAAAAAAAAATAAGGTAGAATACGAACGTTTGGCTGATCACATTGGTTTATTTCCAAGTGTGATGATTTCGCCCTACGATAGAGATTTAATTGCTGAAGGCAGCGAAGTTAGACGTAAATTTATCGACAGTATCATTTCTCAATTTGATAGAAGTTATCTTGATTTATTGATTCGATACGGCAAAATTTTGGAGCAAAGAAATGCCTTATTGAAACATTTTTACGAAAATGGCTTTTTTGAGCGAGAAAGTATCGATGTTTGGGACGAACAACTTGTTCCAATTGCAAAGGAAATTCATGCAAAAAGAGCAAGTTTTATCGAGGAGTTTTTGCAAATATTTAATCATTATTATTCCTATATTGGGGAAGAAAGTGAAGATGTAAAAATTGAGTACAAATCGCAATTAAATGAAGGAGATTTTGCTGAAATATTAGCTGCGAATCGTCGAAAAGATGCACAAAGTTTATACACAACAGTTGGGATTCATAAAGACGATTTGATTTTTACTATTAAGGACAATCCTATTAAAAAATTTGGTTCTCAAGGTCAACAAAAATCATTTATTATTGCGCTTCGTTTGGCACAATTTGATTGCCTTGCAAAACAATTAAATAAGAAACCGGTTTTGATGTTGGATGATATTTTTGATAAATTGGATAATTTCCGAGTTCAAAAATTGACTTCCTTGGTTTCACAAAATATTTTTGGACAAGTATTAATTACTGACACAGATATTGATCGCGTAAAGTCTTTATTTGATGAAATTAACGTCAAATTTTCTTTGTTTTCAATTGATCAACTAGCACAAAAAGAAGAAGTTTATGAATGAAAGAGAACGCCTCGAAAATAAAACTACCATTGGTGATGCCATTGATAAAATCATGAAAGCTTATCGTTTGGATGGAAAACTAAAAGAAATTGATGTTTTGTCTAAATGGGAAGAAATGATGGGGCGTGCAGTTTTTTTGAGAACAAAAAATATTAGCATTAGAAATAAAATTTTGCACCTAGAATTGGACTCTTCTGTCATGCGTGATGAATTATTAAATGGAAAGACAATAATCATTCAAAGGGTAAATCAAGTTGCTGGTTATGAATTGATTACTGATGTTTGGTTTGCTTAAATTTGTATTATTTTGAACTACGTAATTTTTCGTATTTTGACATAAAAGTGTAACTATATAGAAAAAAATACATTATCTTTAAAAAATCAAACGCTTTGATTATGAAAAAGATTGTGTTATTTCTGGCTATGTTCTATTTTTTTAGTTCCACCAAGTTTTCTGAGCAAATAAACTTAGATTTTAAGTTCGCTTTGTCCTATTTCAATAAAATAGATAGGCAAGCTTCTGTTATTTCTAAAAAATACGAGCTAAAAAAATCGGATATTTTACCTGTAGTATATCCGGAATGTGCGCGTTTCAATAATTTTTCTAATGTTCTTGAAAAATCCATTTTACAGTATTACTATGTTGAAAATGGAAGTGAAAGTTCTGATTTTTCAATTGGCTATTTTCAAATGAAACCTAGCTTTGTTGAAAAATTGGAAAAATATATTGAGAAAGATTCCATTTTTCGCAATCTGAAACAAAAATTTGAATATCAATCAAGTTCTGGTAAAAGTCAACGTGAAGAGCGATTAGATCGTTTGATGAATGAAAATTGGCAATTGGAATATTTGTGTGCTTTTGTTAAATTAATGAAACATAGGTATTTGCAAGAAGAGATTTCTTCAAACGAACTTTCCTTTGTTGCTGCGGCATATAATTATGGTTTTTTCAAAAAAACAGATGAAATTTTAAAATGGCAAGAAATGAAGGCCTTTCCAAATGGAATAAAAAATCAAGCACAAAATTATTCTTACTCAGAATTGGCAGTAGATTGTAAAACTAAATATTTCTCCTATGAAAACTAAAATAGCACTATTTTTTACTTTAATTTTAAGTTTTTCATTTTCCCAAAATGTTGTTAAAGTAAAAGGGAAACACACGAAAACCTTAATTCATACCTTAAAAGAAGGTGAATTCATTTCCAGAGGTGAGTCAAAAATCTTAATTCAATCTACTGGGGTGGGACATGAATTTATCGTTGAAAACGGAAAGAGAGAATACAAATTATATAAAAACGGAAAGTTTCAAGGTAACTTTTCAAGTTTTCATTTTACGGGCGATGATTATTGGAAAACAACAGTTGAAATTAATGGTAAGCAACAGTTTTATATGCATTTTGCAAATGGAACGAAACAAGGTCCTTTTGACCAAATAGATGCTCTGACGTCTTGGAAAAACGGAAAGTATATAGTGCATGGCTACCAATATAAAATAAATAAAATGTACTATTTTCATTATTTTCATTCAAAAAAGACCTTTGGACCTTTTGAGTATTTAACGATTAATTCCATTTCGAATGAGGATCTAACATATACTTATAAAATTGATAATAAAATCCATTTTAACCACAACGGCAAAGATTTTGGACCTTATGAAGATGCAAAGATTGATTATACTTTTATTGGACCTTCGACAAAAAAGTTTGCTTTCAAATACAAAAACCAAAAGGGTGAATGGAAAGTATATTATCAAAAGGAGCTTCCTTTATCTTTTTGGAGTGCACCAAGTATTCGAGTTTTTAACAATGATCAGGTTGCCATCACCGGCACAGATGTTAGCTCCAAAAAGGGGG
>CAZHLZ010000383.1:0-3214 GCA_964532475.1 uncultured Chitinophaga sp. | reverse complement strand
TATGTGAGTTATCGATTACCTTTTTACACTGATACGGAAACGCCATTTGAGTATGAAACTTATACAATATACAGTTCTGTTCCAACAAAAAGTAGTTTTAATAATTTTGTCGTTGAAGCAATGGACAAAACAAAATTAGAGCAAGTTTGGAAAGAAATTTACGACTTGATACCAGAAGAGCTTGAGGAAGTGGAAGGGGAGTGATTTCGCTTGAATTCAAATATATATTAAACTAAAAAGTCGGTTTTAGTAGAACCGACTTTTTAGTTTTTATTGAATTGCAATGCTGTCATCCAACATTAATTCATCTTCATAAAATGTTTTTTCTTCTTGATTTTCTTCTTCTAAAATTGAGCAATAATGAATTTTATTTTCAATGTTTTCAATTTTAAGTTTCAAGTATGGGTTTTTTTGTTCTAAAACAATGTCTCCGATTTTGAAAAGTGATTTAGTATTTGACATAAAAAAATGAATTAAAAACGGTAAGCAATTGTTCCTTGAAACCATACGTTTTTATAACGAGGAGTTGTGCTTGTTCCATCACCAGAATTTTGAGTCATGTCCCAATTAATTCGCGTTCCAACAACGATTTGATTGATATTGATATCTAAACCTAAAACTACCCCAAGTGTGTTTTTGCGAATTTCTTCATTCTCAAATTCTTGTTCTTGCTCGATAGTTGAATATGCGTTTTGAAAAACATCTTTTTGCTTCAACAAATAGGAAAATTGCGGTCCTGCCAGAATAGAGACAAATTTTACCGGCTTAACTACAAATAATAGAGGAACATCAATGAAATTAGTTGTTCTTGTAAATTTGTAAGGACTTCCTAAAATAGTTCCTTCGGCTTTAAATCCTTTTTGTGAGAAAAGAACTTCCGCTTGAACGCCAATTGTTTTCCCTAAAGGAATTGCGAAAAATGCGCCACCAACTAAACCTAATTTACCATCAGCGCGGAAATCTTCCCCTTTTGAATCGTAAACATTGGAAAAATTTGCTCCAGCTTTTAGTCCAAAAGTTAATTCTTGACCAAAATCTTTTCCATCTTGTGCGTTTAGATTTAATGCAAAAATGCTACATAAACCTAATATTTTGATTGTTTTTTTCATCTTAGTTTTTAGTATTTCAGGTTGAAATCAACGATTGCTTGCGCTAAACTTTGCATGTTTCTATTGAAATTTGCCTTGTAAGTTGCCCAGTTTTCTTTGCTCTCGGCTTGGTATTCGTCTAGTTCTCTTTTGATGTCAGTATTTTGACGTTCTAATTCATCAATTTTTTTTAAGTAATCTGCTTTTGCTTCTTTCTTTTGAGAATCGATACGAGACTTGAAATCATCGATACTTTTCTCGTTTGCTTTAATTTTTTCAGCGTTAGCTAATTTGAAAGCTTCGACTTCTTTTTCGTATTCTTGTTTCGCATCGTAAAGATCTTCTTTTGCATCATCGATTTGTTCCTCTGCATTTTCTAATTTTTCTTCTTTTGAGCTACAGCTAGAAATTGTTGCCGTAATTAAGAAACTCGCTACGACTAAACTTAAAATTGGCTTTTTCATAATATTATATTTAATTAATAGATCAATTGTTTAGTTTAAACATTGATTTTCTGAGTACAAATTTCAGACTTTTTAGTACCAAGTATGTTACAGAAAAAATAAGAAAAGTTGTGTGTTAAAATTTTAAAAAATTGAACACAAAAAAACCACGGATTTCAATGTTTATCCAATTGATTTTGGAGCTACATTGAAATTCGTGGCGGAATTTATTAAGGAGAATTAAATAATTCTAAGCAACCATAAAATCAATAATATCAGAGCAATAACTAAAAGAATATTGATTAATCCTCCTAATCCCCAGCCGCCAGCTAGCAAACCTAAAGCCCAAAGAATAAGTAAAACCAAAATTACAATCCAAATTAAACTCAATGCACCTTCAACTGGTTGTGGTGACATTTTAGCTTTAATTTTTGAAATTGATTTGTTTTGGCTAAGTTTCATAATTTTATTTTGATCTTTTTTTTCTGAATTAGGTACGGTTAAATTATGTAAATTTGATTTCCCTTCTGTTTTCACCTTTGAAACAATTGGTTTTTCAATACTTTCATTGGTAGATGTTATTAATTGTTTGTGTTCAAAATTTTGGATATGTTTTGATTTAGGATTTGTAGTTACATGGACTTGTTCTACACTTTTTGTTTTGAGGTGTATAGATTTTTCAACACTAGCTTCTGCAACATAATCTTTTGCTTTAGAGTTTTGTTTTACTCTGCTATAATCCACATAATATCCTTTGCTTGCGCGTCTTTTTGTAATTGTTAAACTTGAATTACACGCTGGTAAAATGATGGCTGTGATTAAACCAATAACGACAATTTTGAATTTGTTTTTCATATTTTTTTGAATAAATTTATTTTGCAAAGATGCCTTGAAAGGAGGTGTTTTGTGTTACAAAAAAGTGGTGGATTATTGCAAAAAAAAAGCGTTGAAAATTAAATTTAACTATCAAAATAATTATGTACCCAAGTAGTCCAAAATGCGGTAATTTTATAATGTTTGAAAAGCAATTTTTTTAAAAAATCAGCGAAACTTATTATTCAATTTTGGATTTCTCCTTGTGTCAAAAAATCGTTTAATTTTAATCTGAGTTTTTGTTGCTTCGTAGATTAATTTGTAATTTGACGAAACAAGTATTCTGTTGTTTTGGTAACTTGTCGGAAATCCCAGATTAGGAAATTCAGCGATTAAATTTGTAGCCGAAATTAGCTCCGAAAACAATTTCTTGGAATAAGTATTAGACTGATTTTTTTCTTTCCAGTAAAGCAAGGTTTTGATTAATTCTTTTTCAGAAGTCTTTGACCAAACAACCTTTAAAGCCATGAATTTATTTTTTTTTGTAAGTCATCAGTGGAAGTATATTCTCCCGAATTAAATTCAACATCACTTACTTTTATGGCTTCTATATCTTCATCACTTAATTGATATATTTTTTCTTTTTTGATACTCAATGAGATGTATCCTTCAATTTGCTTTAAAGTGTTTTTATCTTCAATTAATTGAATTTGATTAATCAGTTTTTGTTTTAGATTTCCATTTCTCATTTCTCAAAGTTACTTGACTCAAATTTACACATTTTTTTCTTAAACGCAAAATTTTAAATGTTTTTGGTCAGGGCAAACTCATACTTTTTTACATAAAAGCGAATTTTAATTTAAAGTTTAA
>CAZHLZ010000382.1:0-3223 GCA_964532475.1 uncultured Chitinophaga sp. | reverse complement strand
ATAATTTTCTACCGATAGCTATCGGCAGAGCTTGCAGCTAATTCAATTATTAGCGCTTTCCAATTTCATTTTCAGTTTTTCACAGCAAAAAGGGACAAAAAAGTTCCAGAACAAATTTATTTCTAAAATATACTTTTATCAATCCTGAAAATTTTAAAGTGTGAGTTTAAATTCGTTCAACTTTTGTACTATGCTCTAATTTCTCGATGATTTGAATTCATTACAATTTCTGGCAACCAAGAATTTTTTATATTATTTTTCACCAAATCAAGTGAATAAATGGAGGTATGAGAATTAATATCTACCTTTTCCAAACAATCATATAAATTAATATCCTCATTTTTTGCTTGCAAATCTCCAAAAATCTGGTTCAATTCTGTGTGAGAAATGATAAAATAATGATGACTACTTTCCATATTTTTTATAATTTCGCAGGAAATCAAAACTTCTTTTGAGTCATTTTCAAACTCGATTCTTTTTAGCTGAATAAATTGATAAATTGTTCCCATTTTATTGTTGTTTTTAATTGATGAGACAAAATTACGACGGGCACTACGTAATCTATTTACGTTCTGCGATTTTTTTTTCGAAATTTTAAAAATTTATTAACTTTATGCAAAAATTTATACGAAACATGAAGTACGATCGCATCCAAAAAACACTTTTTATAAAGAATAGAAAAAAGTTCGCAGATAAAATGGCAAACAACACTTTAGCTGTTTTTAATTCAAATGATATTTTCCCAATCAGCGCAGATAGCACGATGCCTTTTCAGCAACACCGCGACATTTTTTATTTGTCTGGCGTGGATCAGGAGGAAAGTATTTTGGTGATTTTCCCTTCATGTTCAAATGAAAAACACAAAGAGGTTCTTTTCCTGAAAGAAACAAGCGATTTAATTGCAATTTGGGAAGGGGAAAAACTTAATAAAGAGCAAGCTTTCGAAGTTTCTGGAATAAAAACAGTTTATTGGCTGAATCAATTTGAAACTATTTGGAAACAATTACTAGCTGAAGCACAAGGAGTTTATCTTAACACCAATGAACATTTACGCGCTGGCACGGAGGTTGAAACAAGAGAAGATCGATTCATTAAAAAATTCAAAAACGATTTCCCAGCGCATCAAGTACACAAAAGTGCACCGATTATGCATGCGATTCGTTCCGTGAAAGAGCAAGAAGAAATTGATTTAATGCAAATTGCTTGTAACATAACGCACAAAGGGGTAAGTCGTGTTTTGAACTTCATCAAACCTGGAGTTTGGGAATACGAAATCGAAGCGGAATTAGCGCACGAATTTTTAATCAATCGTTCGAAAGGATTCGCTTACACACCAATTATTGCCTCTGGTAAAAACGCATGTGTTTTACATTATATTGAGAACAACAAACAATGTCAGGCAGGTGATGTGATTTTATTGGATGTCGGCGCAGAATACGCAAATTATTCCTCTGATTTAACGCGTTGTATTCCAGTAAGTGGCAAATTTACTGAACGACAAAAGGCGGTTTATAATTCGGTATTGCATGTAAAAAAAGAGGCAGAAAAATTACTTGTCCCAGGTACAATCATGGCGGAATATCATCAAGAAGTTGGACGTTTGATGGAAAGTGAATTGATAAAATTGAAATTAATTGACTCCACAGATATAAAAAATCAAAATCCTGATTGGCCGGCATATAAAAAATACTTTATGCATGGAACCTCTCATTTTTTAGGACTTGACACTCACGATGTTGGACTTTGGAATGAGCCAATTTGTGCCGGAATGGTTTTCACCTGCGAACCAGGAATCTATATTCCAGAAGAAGGAATAGGAATTCGTTTAGAAGACGATTTACTTGTAACAAATTCTGGGAAGGTTTTTAATTTGATGGCAAACATCCCGATTGAAGCAGATGAAATTGAAGATTTGATGAATAAATAGCCCGAAGTTATAATAGAATGCAAATATCTGAAATTGTCAAAGCACAAAATTTCAAGAAAAATACATTGAATTACCTAGATATTTCCCGAATTAAAGTAAATACTGAAATTAGAAGTAATTTTTGCTTTACAAATCATGATGCCGTAGGAGAAAAAGCGAAGCTTTTGAAGACCAAGCGATAGCACAGGGATAATGTTATTAACGACGGAAATAGTCCGTCGTTAATATTAATAATTAACTCGTTTTTGGCATGTGTTTTTATTTAAAAACCATGACGAAAACTTTGAAAATTAATAACTAGGGAAATAAGTGGGTAATTCGAAAAAAATATTTTATTTGCTTGCAGCATCAACATTTGAAAAAATAATGTATCTTTATTCACAAATTCTATTTTTTGCGCGCAACACATACGTATTTATTATTGATTCTAATCCTACTTGCGTGCGGAAAAAACTCCGATTTGGATAAAATTAAAGCACCAAAAAAGGTGACGCAGTGGATCAATCCAATTTTTTACAACAATGATTTTGAGGATGAATTAAATTTCCCACTTTGGTTTGACGATTCGTTGATTCGAGCGCATCAAATTTATAAAATTACAAAACGAATTTATCCACGAATCAATACAGATACTACTGACAACGAATCGCAGTTAAAGATTGTGCCAAAAGAAAAAATTGAGTATTACTTTGACCCAAATGGTTTGGTAGACCAAATTGTAATTTATTCCTATTTCGATGATCGGGAAATTTCACGTGCCAATTTTATTTATGAGGGAAACATGCTTTCTTCCGGATTTCGAAATGTTCGCACTTTACCCTTGATAAGCCTGACGAAAAAAAATGAAGAAGATGAGTTCACAACAGAACTTTATCAAGAGGAATTATTGCAACATAATTTACTCAAATTTGTCAAAAAGAAAAAAAAATACGCAGCCTACATCAACCCTGACAAAGGCAACTTTTATTTTTCGGTTAAAAATAGAAAATATTGGGGTCCACTTTCGATAGACTCCATCCTTCACCCTAAAAAAGAAGATTGGGTAATCCACGGATCCATGCGCAAGCCTTACAAAAAATACCATGTGGAAAACATTGTAAATGAGTCACTTGTACACAAATATTATTACCATAAAACTGGAGTTTTAAAACGAAGAACAAAAAAAAGCTATCCTTTTGAATTTAGAAGGTATTATTTTTATGATGCACAACATGCTTGGAAATCCTATATCGATTCTACATTTTCGGGAGGACAATTTATTTCCAAAATGGAAAATAAGATCGTTTATGATGAATT
>CAZHLZ010000381.1:0-3244 GCA_964532475.1 uncultured Chitinophaga sp. | reverse complement strand
TAAATAACCCTGTGTTTGATATGGAAAACTTCCTAAAAATACATTTTCTTCGACAGATAATGTCTCAGGATCAATTTTTAACATTTTCATGCCGACATTACTTTCCACGTAAAAAATATAAATTTTTCCAAATTTGAAATACGATTGGAAGTATGCATTTCGCAATTGAACTGGGAAATCCAATACTCCATCTGTTACAGTATAATTTTCGTACTTGTAGATTTTTAGACCTTCAGAATTGTTTGATGCAGAATCCTGTGTAACGATAAATTGATTATTCCCACTTTCGTATAGTTCAATTATCCGCTCATTCGGACTGATATAATCATTTGGCAAATGTGCTGAGAACGTTTGATAATTTCCGTTTAAATCTAGTTTTACCCATTGTACTTCAGTGTTAGCGGAATCCACAAGATCAACAGCTAATGTAGTATTCTCGAGAGCAGTTCCAAAAAAGTGTCCTGGTCTTATAGCATTCGGAGTTAACCTTTCAAAAAAGCTTTCGTTAAATTGTGCATTTAAAAGAAAAGATAATGAACTTGCAAGAAAAATAAATAGTGTTTTCATAATGGTTATTTTATTCAAAGTTATGATAAAAAACCTAAATCTAAAGTTTGTTTTTCAACATAAATATTTATTTTTATACAAGTCAAAAAAATATTAAATAAAAAAATGAAAGTTTTCTACTAATTTTGTTTCATGAAAAAAGTGAAAGTTGAAATTTGGTCAGATGTTGTTTGTCCGTTTTGTTACATTGGCAAACGAAAATTTGAAGCTGCTGTGGGAAAAATGTCTCTGCAAAATCAAATTGAAGTGGAATGGAAATCTTTCCAATTGGATCCCACAACTGTTCCTAATGAAAAAATTGATGTTTTCGATTACCTTGCTACTCGCTACGGAAAAAATAGAGATTGGTCTGTTCAAATGCACAAATCTGTTGTTGAACAAGCAAAATCTGTAGGCTTAGAGTATAATTTTGACAAGGCAAAAATAACCAACACACACAAAGCACATCAATTGGCGCAACTTGCTAAAAGTATAAATCAAGGCGATGCTTTAGAAGAACTTTTGTTTCGAGCTTATTTCACCGAAGGAAAAGATTTAAACAAACTTGAAACTTTAATTGAATTGGGTGAAAAAGTAGGTTTAAGTTCTGATGATATTCGATATAACTTAGAAAAACAAGTGTTTTTTCAAGCAGTTGAACAAGACATAGAAGAAGCGCAAACTATTGGCGTGAAAGGAGTTCCGTTTTTTGTTTTTGATCGAAAATATGCCATCTCAGGTGCTCAAGATGTTTCGGTTTTTCAAAATACGCTGGAAAAAATTTTAGAGGAAAATTAATTTATTTTTCAATCATTTTTGATTTACAGCTTTTCTAAAAAACAGCAAAGGCGCGGAGCACTCAAATTTCTTCAAACAAAGCGCTTAAAGGTTTACGTGATTTTTTCAAATGTTGGTAATTGTCTTCTGGAGAACGATAACCTAAAGGACAAAGTAAACTAACTGAAAGGGATTTTTCTTCTAAATTCAACAGTTTATTGATTGCGACTTGATCAAAACCTTCCATTGGAGTTGCGTCAATTTTAAGTATTGCAGCAGATTGTAGCAATAATCCTAATGCAATGTAGGTTTGTTTCGATGCCCAAGTATCCAGTTCAGAATCACTTTTTGCAAAAACAGAATTTTGAATAAAGTTTCTGTAGCCACTTAATTCATGCAGTTCTTTTCCGCGAATGGTCGCCATGTTTTCTACGATGAAATCAAAGTACGAATCATCCACTTTTGTAAAATTGCAAAAAATAAAAAGATCACTTGCATCGTCTACTTGCGCTTGATTGTGCGCACAAGCTTGAATTTGTTTCCTTAAAGCTTCGTCTTTAATATGAAGCATTTTAAAAGGCTGTAATCCAATCGAGGTAGGCGTTAAATTAATCGCGTGTTTTAAAATCTCAATGTCGTTTTCTGAGATTTTTTTTGAGGAATCGTATTTTTTAACGGCGTATCGCCATTTTAGGTCATCTATGAGTTGGTGCATTTTTTTAATTTATTTCAAGCGGAATATCCATGATTAAAATTTTTGCATCTTGATTGATTTCAATTTGGAATTCTTCACAATCAAAAACAGCAATTGCGTCTCTTTGTTCTAAAACTGCTTCATTTAATATAATTTCACCAGAAATCACAAAAACATAAACGCCATTTTCTTTAGATTTAAGTCTGTAGTTTGTTTTTTGCAATGCATCAAAATTCCCCATGTAAAACCATGCATTTTGATGAATCCAAACTCCTTCATCTTCAGGATTTGGTGACAAAACTTGTAAGAAATTATTTTTCATCGCCTCAACATCCAACGTGATTTGTTGGTAACGTGGTTCAACATTCTTTTTATTTGGGAAAAGCCAAATTTGCAATAAATTATAAACCTCATCTTCATTGGCATTAAATTCACTGTGTTGGATGCCAGTTCCAGCACTCATAACTTGTACATCGCCAGCAAATATCGTAGTTCCATTTCCCATGCTATCCTTGTGTGCCAATGTGCCTTGAAGTGGGATGGTGTTGATTTCCATATTATTATGTGGGTGCGTTCCAAAACCCATTCCACCGGCAACAATGTCATCGTTTAAAACACGTAAAACTCCGAAATTCATTTTTTCTGGATTGTAATAATTTGCAAAACTGAATGAATGTTTCGCATTTAACCAACCATGATTTGCGTGACCTCGTTCTGACGATTTATGAATAATTGTTTTCATTTTTTCTTTTTTTGACAAATTTACAATTAATTTATTTACCGTGGTATTTATTTGTGTAAAATTAACAGGAATTAAATAAAAAAGAGCGAAAAAATTAATTCCCGCTCTTATTCATTGTCCATTCAAGATTTAAAACCCTTGCTTTCTCGCTTAACCTAGGTATGATTTTAGCATCCGGCTTCGAGAAGTGTGTTTTAATCTTCGAATTGCTTTTTCTTTTATCTGTCTCACTCGCTCGCGAGTTAAATCAAACTTTTCACCAATTTCCTCTAAAGTAAGAGGATATTTACCGTTTAATCCGTAGTAGAGTCTCACCACCTCGCCTTCACGAAGTGTTAAGGTTGATAAAGAACGTTCAATATCTTTACGTAATGATTCTGTTACTAATTCATTTTCAGGACTATTCATGTATGTATTTGGAAGTACATCATACATGCTAGAAGAATTTTCATCGCTTTCTGTTAATGGAGCATCCATAGATAAAT
>CAZHLZ010000380.1:0-3251 GCA_964532475.1 uncultured Chitinophaga sp. | reverse complement strand
ACCAAAAGAACTCTGGAAACAAAGCATAACAAATAAAAGCGGATTTTTCGCTTTCAACGATGGCCACAGGTGTTCCCGGTTCATACATGAGTATATGCTCTCCAAAAAAGCACTGTTTTAAATTGAAATCATTATCCTCTTTAAGCTCTTTATGCATCCAGGCTATATGGCTGTATGGTTCTTTCACACGCTTGCCTGTTTCGGGGTTGTATAACATTATTTTACCGGTACGGACATTTTGCTCAATGTCTATCTGCCAGAACACGCATGCTCCTGGCCATTTAATCGAACTACCAATTCTATACCGTTCAAACAGGATATTAGCATATTCGACACTGAACATCTTTACCAGGTATTGATAAAAGTTGTTTTTGGATAAAGGTTTACCCATTGATTCCGCCAAATTAACGTTATCGATATAGCTGATAGGTTTTGCAGGAAATCTATATGTACCAATGGAACTCGCGTTTCTTAACGTTAATTTTGAAGGGTTATCGATAAAATAATCTTTAGGTCTAAAATGGTAATTGCAATTGTTTATCCGGTCGCAGATACCAACTACTTC
Source organism: uncultured Chitinophaga sp. (assembly GCA_964532475.1). GTDB lineage: Bacteria > Bacteroidota > Bacteroidia > Flavobacteriales_D > Crocinitomicaceae > M2408. The sequence goes on along the minus strand of CAZHLZ010000380.1, from coordinate 2,686 downwards.
ATCCAGATATTCCTGGGTTTCTCTGTCAATGTATAAGGTTAATGTCTTGGTATGTCCACATGACGGGCAGCGGAATTTTTTCTTACCTGGTCTGCCGTCTAAGGTATATCTTGAATTGTATTGAGTCATATTTATCCGAAAAGTCCGAAAAGTTCAGAAAGTGTGTTGCATTTACTTAATTTTATTGGGCTTCATTGATGTCCTTTATTGAAAAGTCAGAAAAATGTTTCGAAAACTTAATTCAGAAGTTTATGGAAGTTTCTATTAAGTTTTCGGAGTTTAAATGCTCATATCTATTGCGCTGCAATGGATCTTGAAAACTTTTCGGAGTTTTCGGACTTTTTGTTAAATCTTAATTTTTTTCTTGAATTGACCATACGCAGCCCTTGTAAACAACTTGTCGTTTTTTATAAATGCATCGAAGGAGGTTTGTTTAATTCCTATTTCTAAAGCAATTCGTAACCCTTCTTTTCGCTTGAATGAGTCAGGTAACGATAGATAGAATTTCTTTTTCAAATCGTCTAACTGATCCAGTTCAGGTGGATTCATCAAACTTTGTACTTTCAGGGCATTGTTCTTAAAATATTCTATCAGCTCAATGGCTCGTAATACAGAAATTTCTTCGATTTCTTCTAGATCTGACTCGCTGCAAACCCAACGCATAGTCTGGATGATCAATGAGAAACGATACAGATAGATTTCAAGCTTACTGTATAAAGAAGCCAAATCCGTATTCTGACTTGAATTTAATATATCGGCTTTTAAATTATACCAGAATTTAACATGCTTTAAAGCATTAACACTGTATTGTAATTCCCTTGGTGCAAGATTTCCAAATTGATCTGCTTGCAGTGGTAATTCTAAAACTTTATTGATCAATAGCTGGTAATCTGTTTTTAAAAAAGGATCTATATTCTGATCATTCCATTGTGGATATTCTAATTCAGCCGGATAACAAAACAAAATCCTATCAATGAATCCATTTTTTTGTTTAGCACCGGTAAACAAACTTTTTAATATACCGTCTTGGGTTGTTCCACCAACACATAAGAATGGCGATTCAATGGATATGGCTTCCTTCATACTTTTACGGTCAATGAGCAATGATTTTCGGCTCCAGGTGCTCAACCATACTTCCTGATCAGATCCTCCGCTGTATTTATTCATGTTACCTAACCATGTTGCTAATTCATCCACTACAATGCCTAAACCCCTCGGATTTTCATTGTGTTTTTCAGCCATCGACTCTATAGTAAAATCCTGAAGTATAAAACGTCTACACCTTGGTAGAACATTTTCTATAATTTTTTCAATTTGCTTTTCCTCTTTTGCAAGCGCATTAGTCCTTTCAAATTCAATCAGTTTTTGCTTATATTCCTTGAAAAACTCATTTTGTTTAACCCAAAGTGGTTCCAACGCAAAAGAAAACGGATGCGATTTATTTGTTCCCGGTCTACCAACGAGGGCTAGCCAAAGGGTGCAATGCTCTGTCCAACCCTCTTTCACTTTAACTGATAAACTGTTACCAATCGAAACCGATACTGCATATAAAATAGAACTTGCTATGTAATCTATAGGAAATAACAGTTTTTCATTGGTCTCTTGTATAATATGCCGAAATGCTTTGGGAAATACCTCAACTGGAAATCCTGGAGACTCATCAATTTTAAATTCAAAAGGTTCGTCTTGTTCCATATTTTTACTTTCAGGAATGGTTTTTTTGAATGACTGATGAACACCGGCCATTAATTCTTCTAGAGGAATTATAGTTTTCGGGGAAATAATATTAGAATGTTTCAAATTTGATATGTTTTTCCGGTATAAGGTTATTAAATACTATACTATGGGTCAAGACCTTCAATTCCAATTATTCCTTATCACTTAAAGCCATTTTCCTGTATAGATTGCACAACAGACTTGTGAATCCTAATTTGTCTTCCAACATTTGTTGTCTTAATATGTCCATTATTCCTATACCGATCAAAAGTACTCCTACTAATACCTAATAGCTTTTCAACTTCCTTCACAGTGTAATAGTCCTTTTCTGCTGGAATCAATAATTTCTCTAGTTTAAACTCAAGCGATTGTATCGCTTGTAAAATCTCGTTACTGTTCATGTTTTTATAATTAATTACGAGTAGAAGTTACTCGTCAGTGCAAAGTAAAATCACACTTTTCAAATTAAGAACCACTGTTGATTGAATATGTGCAAGTATATTTTTGATTTTTGGAATAGCATTACATTGAATTACAATGAAATAAATATTTTATTTGTTTGAAATAACGCAGAATCATTTGCAATTACATTTGTACCACATTGATATTCATAAATATATAAATCATATGTGAAAGTAGAATACTCATTTGAGATGTAAATTAATGTAAAATGCCTCATAGATAATACTTATTACTATGTGTATGAATTTATCAAAATATATTCATACATATTAATGCACATTAAGTTGGTATCAATATCATTATTTTTTCTATAATTTTGAAATAAATGAACCGTAAAGACTTATTAACCGGCGAAGACTTCACTCCGAAACGCATTAATCAAAAGTTTGCAAATTCGGCTAATAGAATAAAATATTATAATGATAAAGCGAACAGATTCCGTCACAAAGCAATGTATATAAATAAACCTTTAATGATCAATCTTCGAATATTAAATGAAATTATGTCT
>CAZHLZ010000379.1:0-3309 GCA_964532475.1 uncultured Chitinophaga sp. | reverse complement strand
CACGCGATACTTTATGTTATGCTACCAATGACAATCAATCAGCTACTTATGGCTTGATGGAAGAACATGCAGATTTAGCGCTCGTGATTGGTGGTTATAACAGTTCAAATACAACCCACTTGGTTGAATTATTAGAAACAAAATTTCCAACTTATTTTATCACTTCTCACAAAGAACTAATTGATTTAGAATTGATTGAATATTTTGATATTCATGATAAATCAATAAAAACAAGTAAGAACTATTTACCAAAAGGTAAGGAAAAACTTTCAATTGCCATCACTTCTGGAGCTTCCTGTCCGGATGCTGTGGTGGAGCAAGTTTTAGATCGCCTGTGTGAATTATTTGAGGTGGTAAATTTGAAATAGAACTATTCTATTTATTTTTTAGTTTCATCGCAAAAAAACCTTTACTATCTGTCCCTGTGATAATGAAATTTCCGTCTTTTGCGAGGTATAATCCTACTTTGGAACTATCGGTTTGCGTTCCAAGTGATTTTTTCCAAAGGATATTCCCATTTTTGTCTAATTTTAAAAAACAAAAGCGACTTTCTCCCGCCTCAGTCAATTCTCCTGTTTGTGCATTTGAGATTGCTAAAACAGCATAAGTTTGGTCAGGTGTTTGTATTGCTCTGTAAATCTCTTGCCCGTAAGATTTTTCCCACTCTAATGTACCATTTTTATCGAATTTTACCAAAAAAGACGTAGCACTATTTACAGGTTCAACTTTAGCGTTCCAACCTGCAAGTAAATATCCGCCATCAGTGGTTTGTTGAATATCATTAGAATAACATTCAAATGCAGTAGGCTTATATGATTTCTCCCATTCTAAATCTCCTTTTTTATCCAGTTTTAGGATAGAAATAGAACTTCTGTCATATATGCTTTCTGCCATATTTATTGAGTTTAATTCATTTCCTTCGTCATCATATATATTATATACACTTCTTTCTTTTGCTGCTTTATTCAGCCAAGTTGAAAGTATATAGCCACCATCAACGGTTGTGTTGATTTGATGCACTTCAAATTTGCCATTTAATTTCTTTTTGAATAGCTCATTTCCATTTTGATCCCTCTTTTTAATCCACAGAATTCGTGTTCGATCTACAGAAATATTCCCTTCAAATGTAGTTGTATCATCCAAATAATCAAACTGAGTATAGATAACTGATCCGTCTAAATTGAATGCAAATCGTTGGTTTTGACTAATTTCATTTGCAAAGATATCCGCTTTCCATTGAATTTCACCAAGCGTATTTTGTTTTAATAACTCCCCAAAACCTCCTGAATAAAAACTTCCATCATTGAGCTGATACAAAGGGCGGTTTAGCAGTTCTTTGGAACTAAAGAATGAAAATTCCCCTTTTTGATTTAATAAATATTGAGCAAATTTTACATCCTTAATTTCCTTATAAACAACTACTTCAATTTGTTCGCCAGTGTAAGGATCGATTTGTGTTACAATACTATCCTCTCCACGGGTGTTCATTAATGTAACATATCTAGTTTCTCCAATGTTTCCATGAGTATAAATAAATCCATCGTTTTTGGAAGGTATAAATGAACAGCCATTTCCGCCAGCCATGTGATTTTTCCAAATAATGTCACTTTTGTCGCGTTCGCTTAGGGGAGAATAATTCTCGATTTTATTCCCTTTATTGTCGAAATAGTGATATCGATTAATACTTAAGCCATTCTTTGATAATTCACAAGCAAAAATATTTTCGTTTGTTATACTTATACCTTGGTAAAGGGCTGGAATGATGAATTTTCCACTTTTGTCTATCACACCAGCATAATCGCTTATGGAAATGATTGCCAAACCATTTTGAAAATCACGTGCAGAACTGTAAATAAAAGGAAGTACCTCTTTTCCGGTTTTATCTACGAAACCAAATTGCCTTTTATCATTGTTCACCCAACGTTCCACGACAAGAAGTCCTTCCGAAAAGCGACCAGAACATTCAAGGCACTGTTGTGCGATTTTCACTCCTGTCTCTTTCCCTTTTTTGTCAATTAGTTGATACTCGAAAGAATCGGAATTATTCACAAGTGCAACGCCTTCCGAAAAAGGAAATGCGTTCTTGTAAACAGGTGGGATAATCTCTTTACCTTTTGTATTTATGTAGCCAAATTTTGGTCTAATAATTACGTAAACCGGAGAAATAGTTCCTGTTTGATCAATTGTTAATGAATCTTCTCCTGAACTTGACAACAGTGCACGATATTCGACCACTTCACCAAGACGAACCAATGCTAAGCCGTCCGTAAAAGGGGAGATATGATGGTAAGTTGGCTTCAGGATGACTTGTCCATTCTTAGCTTTCAAACCAAATAAGCCGTTTTCCTCAAAAATCATATCGAATTCTTTTTCCTTTTCTTTAGTTTTTGCTTGTGAAAGTTTTTTTCCGTTTAAATCTACCTCCAAGACAGTTTTATCAAGTACTGCATTGATTTTGTTTACACCAATTAAATAAGGAGCTTCGTCATAAATTGGGGAAACAATATTTAAGGTCATTCGATTTATAAACCCATATTTTTTGCTTGTTTGATCTTGGAAAACGATTATTGGCTGCTCATTTTTTTCAATTTCTGTCAATTCAGTAATATGATATTTAGGATCAAGAATAATTTTTCCAGTGTAATCAATTATTCCAGCTTTTCCTCCTTCACAAATATCTTCGTTCCACTGACATTCTTTTTTTACAATTACTAAACCATCAAAAAAATTAGAAATATAATCGTATTCAATTGGGATAATTAACTCCAACTTTTGATTTAGCAAGCCAAATTTATCATTTTCACTTACGCGAGAAAAACCATTAAACATTTGAATATTTTCGTATTTTCCTTCCTGCACCGATTGTGCCTTCAAGTTTGAAAAAGAATTAAAAAGAATTAAAAGGTAGATGATTTTTTTCATGATACTAATATTGGTTCTGAATACAAAGTAAATATAAATATTTAATTAATTATACATTTAGAAACAAAAATCTCATCTATTCATCTACTTGTCATGAGAAATACAAAGCCATTATTCCCAAATTGTTATGCAGCAGATTACAACATGTTATGATTAATGCCGTATTTAGTATTTTCTATAAATCTTTAATTGAAGTTTTTAGTATTTTTGCATGAATAAAAGTTAAGAAAATTCTATTTTTTAATTGAAAGTATCAGATTTTATTGGAAAATTAAATATATTCCGACTTCACTTTTGAAGTTTTAAAGAAATTCCAGAAGATTTCATATTGTGTTTTGTTAGCATTTTGGAGTACATAAAATTCCTTTTCTTCTGATTTTTTAGATC
>CAZHLZ010000378.1:0-3325 GCA_964532475.1 uncultured Chitinophaga sp. | reverse complement strand
AAGCTGTGAGTTCAGAAGGAACAATTAGACTTGCCGAAACAGCTGTTAAACAAGATGGAAGTTTTTCTTTGAAAGGAAATATCCAAGGAATGGGCGTTTACCAATTAAAATTGGGTTTTGCAGACAATAAAATTATTCCTTTAACCTTAGAACCTAAAGATAAGGTTAGCTTAAGTGCTTCTTATGAGAAATTTGAATTGTTACCAGTTTGGAAGGGTACAAAATGGGCTGAACCATTAACTTTGTATATGAGCAAATTCAATGATTTTGCTATAAAACAAATGGAACTTGCTCAAAAAAAGGAATTATCTCAGGAACAGCAAATGAAAGAATTTCTGCAACTAAGAAAATCCTTAGATCTTTTTGCCGCTGAACAAATGACCAAAGACCCCGCGAATCCTGTAAATATTGTACTTACAACTTCCTTAACACCTGCAATGGGTTTTGAATATTGGGATAAAAATAATTTGCTTGTTTTGAAGAAGGTATCTGAAGCCTATTCAAAAAGTTATAAAAATTCCCCAATTTCCATTTCATTGGCAGCACAGGTAAAAGAAATAGAATCTTCCTACAACGACTTCATTCTTTCAAAATCAGGAAAAAAATCAGCTCCTGAAATTGCATTGAAAAATCCTGAAGGGAAAGTGATTAAATTATCTTCTTTAAGAGGGAAAGTAGTTTTAATAGATTTTTGGGCATCTTGGTGTGGACCATGTAGAAGAGAAAATCCTAATGTAGTACGTATGTATGAAAAGTACAAAAACAAAGGGTTTACAGTGTTTAGCGTTTCACTTGATAAGGATGCCGAGGCATGGAAAAGAGCCATCAAATCGGATGGTCTAATTTGGCCAAACCACGTGAGCGACCTTCTCGAATGGGACACCCCAATGAAAGATATTTATGGATTTAATTCAATTCCTTACACAGTATTAGTGAATAAAGAAGGAAAAATTATTGGTACAAACTTGAGAGGTCAAAATTTGGAACAAAAATTGTTGGAGGTTCTGTAAATTTATATATTTAACATGAAAAAAATCGCATTTATACTTAGTTTTATTTTACTTTCCCAAGTAATTTTCGCTCAAATTAAAGTGAAAATCACTGGAAATATTTTTAACTTAAATAAAGATAGCATCGCCATTTCCCAAGTTATGAATAACCGTTATTACGATTATTTTAAAGTTGGAACCGACAAAAAAGGTGATTTTAAAATTGAAGGTTCTTTGCCACAAGCAGATTATTATGTAATTCGAGTTGGAAATCAACAAACAAATTTAATTTTAAGAAATAATTCTGACATCAAAATTTATGGTGATGCTAAGAATTTTGCTCAATTTAACAATATATTGAATTCTGATGAATCGAAAAAACTAAATGAATTGGTTGCAAATTTGCAGGCCTACAATTACAAAAAAGATTCTGCAACGAATTACTTGAAAAATCATCCAGAGCAAGAAGCTGCTATCAATCAATCTTTTAACAAGGTATATTACGAGTTCAATAATTATAAAAACAGCTTTTTAAAGGAGAATCCAAATTCACCAGCTCTATTACCTTTAATTTCTCAAGTTGATACCGAAAAAGAATTTCCACTTTATGAAGAAATCGTACGTCAATTAGTACTGGGCTTTCCAGAATCGCCAACAATTCAACAAGTAAAAGGTCAATACGAACAATTGAAAATCAAAAAAGAATCCATGAGTTTTTTAAATGATGGTAACATTGCGCCAGATTTTGAGCAAGCTAAAATGGATGGAACACCAATGAAACTGTCAGATTTACGTGGAAAAGTTGTTTTAATCGATTTCTGGGCATCTTGGTGCGGACCTTGCAGACAAGAAAATCCGAACGTGGTGAAGTTGTATGAAAAATACAAGGATGCAGGATTTACTGTGATGAGTGTTTCTTTGGATAAAGACAAAGCAGCATGGCAAAAAGCAATTGAAAAGGACAAACTTTCATGGCCAAACCACGTAAGTGACTTAAAATATTGGGGAAATGAAGCAGCAAAATTGTACAAAGTTTCAGGAATTCCTTTCACCGTATTGATTGACCAAGAAGGAAAAATTATAGGAAAAAATTTAAGAGGTATTGATTTGGAAAACAAATTAAAATCTATCTTTGAAAAATAAGTAAGTACATCTTGGAAGAAAAAAAAATCTATTTTGCATCTGATTTTCATTTAGGAGCACCAAACTATGAAAAAAGTTTAGCGCGCGAGAAGGAAATTTGTGCTTGGATGGATTTCATCAAACCTACTTGTCAAGAATTGTTTTTGGTGGGTGATATTTTCGATTTTTGGTTTGAATACAAACATGCAATCCCGAAAGGTTTCGTGCGCTTGCAAGCAAAAATAGCTTCATTTACCGATGAAGGAATTCCAGTACATTTTTTCACAGGCAATCACGACATGTGGATTTTTGATTACATCCCGAAAGAATTAGGTGTTAGTTTGCATCGTAAACCGATAGAGCGGACATTTTTTAACAAAAAGTTATTCATAGGTCATGGTGATGGTTTAGGTCCTGGAGATTTAAAATACAAGTTTCTTAAAAAGTTCTTCGACAGTAAATTTTGTCAGTGGGCATTTGCACGCTTTCATCCTAACTTTGGAATTGGTTTAGCAAATTGGTCTTCCCGTTCAAGTAGAGCGTCCACTGGGGCAAAAGACGACATTTTTTTAGGCGAAGAAAACGAATGGCTTGTGCAATTCTGCAAAGAAAAAATCAAAGATAAACACTACGATTTATTCATTTTCGGACACCGACATTTGCCATTAAACATAAAAATCGCAGAAAATTCTTCTTATCACAATTTAGGAGATTGGATTAAATATTACACCTACGGCGTGTTGGATTCGAATGGTTTTGAGTTGAAGGTTTGGGAGAAAGCTTAAAAAGTAGAAAAAATAATTGGGAGATTACAAGTATTTCTCATTAATTTTTCTAATAAAAATCATTTTTTAAAGGTTCCTTTCTAAATATCTTTGCAAATAAAAAAATGAACTATTTTCTAACTATTTTAGTATTATTTAATATTTCCTTCGGTTTTGTTCAAGATTTGGAAAAAATTTCAAAAAAAGAGCTGAAAGAATTAGCTTTAACATATAAAAGGCAGAATGATTCTTTACTAATATTGCTGTTTGCAGAACGAAATGAAATTGAAAAAAAAGACTCTTTATTGAAGGACTTAAATGAAATTTTAGTGCAAATTGAACAAAAAATCGCAAAAATGGAATTTGAGAGTTCCGTTTGTAAAAGTTCCCGTGATAGTTTAAGAATCAATCTAATAAATAAAGAAAAGGAAGTTTCGCTTTTAAGTGATT
>CAZHLZ010000377.1:2092-3366 GCA_964532475.1 uncultured Chitinophaga sp. | reverse complement strand
AAATCATATTTTTTTCAATATTTTTTTCTGAAATTTCACCCCTTGGTGGTTAGTTTGTATTTTTTAAACCTACAATACAAATATTTTTTCCAAAATTACAAAAAAAAGCTGTACCTTAGATTGATACAGCTTTTTGCTTTCGATTGTTTTTGAATTTTTATTTAGTTCAATTGCAAATTAATGTCTTTATTAAATTTCACTTTGTAGCCAAATTTAATTTTTTGTGATTCTTTACTTTTCAACTTAACTTCCCATTCCAAAATCCCTGTGGTTTCATTATGTTTTGCTTTACTTGTTTCCAAAGTTTCAATCGTAATATCACCATTTTGGGTAATTGGAATTTGATCTTGAATCACAACTTCAATATTTGTAGATTTCAAATTTTTGATTTCAATTTCAAAGGAATTTGTGCGTTCTTTTTGAGTTCCAATGATTTTTTCTTTCGAATCTTTTTTCAATAAAGTTCTTTTGACAATAATATTTGGATCTTTTCCTAAACTTAAAGACAAGGTATCTTCCATGTTTCTTGGATCAATATAGGTTTCTCCCATATAAGTTCCGTCGAAGAAAATATTAGCTTTCGCAGGAACCAATTGCAATTCATCTAATTTAGAAATTTGAGCAACTAAAAATACGGAGGCATCAATTTTTGGTACAGTATGATATTTAAATGTCGCTGCTAAATCTTCGTTTTTAATCAAAACCATGTGAGATTCATTGTTTGAGGCAATTGAATAAGGCAAATCAATTTTAAATTCTGCTGAAATTATTTGATCGACCATTGTCACAAAATTAGCTGAAGTTAAGGCAGAATTCATATTTAATGCATCTTCCAATACTTTTTCACCATCATAATCTCTTTTTGCTTGGGATTCCTTTTGTATGGATGGAGCAGCAGTATAACCATAACCTGTAACAGGCTTTTGCATGTAATAATCTATATACCAAGGATGTAAAGTTGGTTTAGTTTTATTCATGTATGGATTATTTGTTGAAATAGTCAATCGCACATCTTCCCAATTTATTCCCGTATTTTGAAAAACTTGTGCTTTGTAGTTCAAATTTACTTTCCCGGTGGCAACCTCACTTTTTAGGTCGTATAAAGGTGTCCATCCTGCAGATGAAACAAGGTAAGAAAAATTTAATTTTCCAGCAACGACTTCTTTGGATGAAACAGTAACAATTAATCGATGAATTGGACCTTTTTCTTCCTCATCCAATCCATTTGCATTTTGATAATTTTTTAGATTATTCAAACGAGTTTGCATTCCAGC
>CAZHLZ010000377.1:0-2082 GCA_964532475.1 uncultured Chitinophaga sp. | reverse complement strand
CTTTTCTTAAATTTTTTTCGTTTTTCTTGCGATTTAATTGCAAAAGTTTTTTATTTATCTCATTCATTTTCAAGCCGTAATATTCAACTGCTTGTTTCAATAATTGGATGCTATCATTCACTTTTCCTGTACCTTTTATTGCCCCATTATTTGCAAGAATGGTTTTGGAAGCATTTAAAACATCAATCTCATCTTGAATTTCCATAATTTCATAGCCTAAAACCAACAAAGAATCTTCCAAAGTAAAAATGTCTTTTTTAATTTTTAAAGGAATTCCATCTAAAGTAGAAACCTTGTCTGGTTGTGGATAATAAAGCGTATATTTTGAATCTAAAATTACAACATTACCGAATGCTTTTACTTGAATACTATTTGGGTCTATTGTTGGACAAATACCATCAATTATTATTTCTGTGATTCCAGGTTTTACGTTAAAGTTCGCTTTTCTGAAAATTTGAGCGCCTTGCATATAAACTGTAACATCTGAAATAGTCGACTTTACATGATCTTTTTCTGCGGCAATTGAAGCAAAACTTACTGCTAAAATTAAAATTGTGATTATCTTTTTCATTTTGATTTGTTTTAATGTTATTTGCAAGTACAGGCAAATTCTGTATTCGTTCAAAAAATAAATTGCATTAACATAAAAATAACAAAAAACTTAGCATTGATAAATAAAAAAAGAGGCCATAAGCCTCTCATTTACTACTATTTTTGAATATTTTATTTTATAAAAACAGTTGTTTCAGATGTTACCTCTTCCTTAATTTGAATTACGGAACTACCAGTTAAACCATCTTTAAAAGCTTCCACATTTAATACAGCAACTCCCGCTTGACCTAATTGGTAAAGTTCGTTGTAATTAAAAATAGCTTCTCCAGAAGCGTTTGTCACGGCTGTATCTGCGTCAATTAAGGTTTTACCTGCTGCACTTGTCGAAGGCTCAGGTTTTAGAATAACTCTGCAAGTAGATACAGGATTGTTATTTTCATCCATCACATAAACTTTTGCGATTGTATCCTTCTTTTTCTTGCAACTTGATACAACTAGTGTTCCAGCGAAAATAAAAAGTGCTATGGCTATAGAATAATTTCTTTTCATATTAAAATCTTTATTAAGGTTCAAATCTAACAGTTTCAACAGTCGTAATATGTTCTTTCACTCGAACTCTTCCCGTTGTTTGATCAGCTAAGTGTTTTACTAAAATATCAAAATAACCTGATGTCGTTTTTTTCTCCGAAATCTCATAAAACTTCTCCATATCAAAAACTGCAACTCCAAGTTCATCAGTAAAAACTGTATCCACGTAATCAACAGTTGGAGGATTAGATTTTGTGTCACCAATAATAATTACCTTTGCTTTTGGCAATAAATCATTGTTTTCATCTCGGACGTAAACTTTCAAAATGGAAGGATCTTTACTTTCACAAGATGAAAATCCAAAACCTAGTAAAAACATCATTGAAGCGAAAAACACTGCAAAACCTGAAATTTTCTTCATATCTAACTTAAATTTGTTTATTTAAATACGTTCTCAATGCCAAAAATACGACTAATTTATTAATTTCGCACAAAAAAATAAAAAAGTTTTAACATCACAACGTTAGTATAACGCATTTATTATTTTTTTGTTTCACTTTTTTACAATAAATTTACACTCGTTTTAGCAAAAAATATGAGAGAAAAAATTCAAGCTTTAGAAAGTCAAATCCAAACTAGTAAGATAGAAAATTCAGCAGAATTAGAGCAATTTCGTATCCAATATTTAGGAACAAAAGGTGCAATCAAAGAACTTTTTAATGATTTCAAAAATGTTCCAAATGAACAAAAAAAAGAAATTGGTCAGTTGATGAATAATCTGAGAGTTCTTGCTGAAACAGTTTATGCAGCTAAAAAAGAATTATTTGAACAAAGTACAAACTCATTTTCAGGAATAGATTTTTCTCGTCCAGGCGAGAGTTTTAATTTGGGTTCCCACCACCCTATTTCTTTGGTGAGATCCGAAATTATTGATGTTTTTTCAAGAATTGGATATAAAGTTTCTGAAGGTCCAGAAATTGAAGATGATTGGCATAATTTTTC
>CAZHLZ010000376.1:0-3369 GCA_964532475.1 uncultured Chitinophaga sp. | reverse complement strand
AAATCTGATAGAGATAAAAATCCCAAAGCGCCTGTCCTATTTTATTGCGCAGCTCCTGAGAAGGGTTTTGTTTGACAAATTCGGATAAGGGTAAACCTTCTACCCAATCCATGCAAAGAATTCTGGCACTGCTGAATTCAGGATAATATACAGGAAAGACAATTCCTTTCAGATGCGAACAGGCTTTGGAAATTTCAAGCGAACGTTTAAGTTCAAGTATATAATCTGTTTCTTCGAGCAATTTTACTTCTACTTCTTTAAAGTACTTATCGATGTCTTTCCCTTTCAGATTTAAAATGCGTGTAGCCAGGGGTTTCACCAGTTTCAGGTCGCTGCTGACGCTGTCTGCAATTCCGGGATACTGAACCTTTACGGCCAGTGTTTTAGTTCCCGAAACAGCCTTGTGTACCTGCCCGATACTGGCAGCGTGCATTGCAATTTTTCCAAAGCTGTCAAAAATTTCGAGCGGCGATTTGCCAAGCTCCTGCTGAAAAGTTTTTAAAACCAGGGGATAGCTGAGAGGAGGTGCCGAAAACTGAGCCATCTGAAACTTGTCCTGATACGCTTTCGGCATCAGGTTCTTATCCATGCTTAACATCTGTGCCACTTTCAATGCTGAGCCTTTCAGCTTGCTCAGGGTATCGTAAATATCCTCCGCATTGTCTTCGTTGAGTTCATCACGGCTGGTTTCAGAATTTACTGCCTTTTTAAGGTAGTATTTGATGTAATTACCGCCTATTTTAGCGCCGGCTCCGGCAAAACTTGCTGCCCTGCTGATTTTGCCCGTAGGGATGTTTATCTGTTCTTTCATGAAGGAGAATTCTGTTGATGTTGCTTTATTGTCAGGTGTTTTTAAATGGTAGTTTTATCCCGTTCTGAAAAAGAAATTTTCCTAGATCCAGCATACTGTCCAGTGCGCTTTTGCCCATGAGTTCTATCATAAGGTTGACCGATTTCTCGATGGCCGCATCCGTTTTTTCAAATCCCCTGCTCTTGTCATCAACCCAGAAATTCAATATAAACAGTAAATTCATCCAGACGGCATCCGGATATCGTTCACTTATAAATTTGCGTTCCTCCAGTTCTTTGCCTGCCAGGCCTTCCTGTATTACCTCTGAGGCAAATTCAAGTACCGGCGCTTTAATCCCTTCGGGAGTCCTAACGGGATGATGTCTGCTGCTGATGCTGTATACAAAATATGACCTGTGCTTGTTGAGAGCTTCTATAAGCGTGTAGAAAAACCCAAGTATTTTTTCTTTTGAATTATAAGTTTCAAACTCAGCGCTGGCCTTCAGACTGTTGATGGTGTTGTCAATGGCATCCAGCCAGATGGATCTTTCAAGCGCCTGAAAATCGCTGAAATGCCTGTAAAACTCGTCTTCGCCTATTTTAAGTTGCTTGGCAAAAGCGTAAACCGATGCCGGATCTTTTTGTTCCGTAAGCACGTAATCTATGTATGCTTCAACGATTTTATCCGAAAGACTGCTACCCTGTTTTTGAGATTGTCTGGCCATAGTAATCAGATTAACAATTCAAAATTAAAATTGTTGCGGCGGCTTTGAAATTTTAAGTCGTTGAACGCCCGATATTAACGACAGGATTGATATTAATCCGTACTCTAAGAGAGGAAGGAGCTTTAGAAACTGAATTTCCCTTATTTTATCTATTGTATGATATGACTGTTGAGCAGTTCAATGGATAGTTTACTTTCGAACGGATAGTCATATTTTGTTTTTATTTTAATTTGCATGGAAATTCAATCAAAACCCTAACGACTTTTATATCAAAGGGGATCGAATTGTCTTCATTTCATTTTTTAAAATAATATTGGTACTGGTATATCCTAAAGGACTGGCTATTTTACCTTCTATATAAACAATTAATATCCGTGATTTCCAGAAGAATAATTTATTAGGTAAAATTTCTAATTTTATCCATGGATAATTCTTTCTTAATTTAACTTGGTCAAAATCAACTGAATCTTTTCTTAAATCAATAATAAAATTATATTGTTTAAAATTAAAAAGAAACATTCCTGTATTAACTTCTGTTTCTGTACCTGATGAATCGCAATATTTAATTTTTAATTGTTTTGATTTGAAATTTACCCCATCATATAGGGTATCGGAATTGAAAGTAATAAATCTAAAAGGCAAATTAGAAATTGATTCACCATGACCAACCAACACTTTTAAAATTAAGAAGTAAATTAGAATGTTAAATTTTAGTTTTGTTCTTTTTTCCCTTTTTCCTATCATATTATCTTTACATTTACTATCATTATATTTTTGAGAAGGGTTACATCCAGATCTTATTTTTGCAATGTTTAATGTGCGTATATTTTATAAATTAAAAATAAATATCGGTGGTATTTTTTGTAATAAAAATCCTTTCTGTTGTTATTAAAGTGAATTTCTTTATATTCATCTTCCTTTATTTTCTTGATTACATGTTTAGATTTTCCCGGAAAAATAATTTCTATTTTCTTTACTTCTCCATTCTTGTTATACCAAATTTGTTTCTGATAAACTATTTGAATTTTTTGATTAGTTCTTGAATAACAAATGGTTTTAATAATCCGGCCCTTTTGATCAAGAAAATTCTGAACTTTCAAATCTGATATTATTTGTCCATCTTTAATTAAGATTTTTTTGTAAGAATTTTCTTTGTGATAAATCACTTTATATATCTTATATCCTCTAAAATGCCAATCAAAAAAATTGTGAAATTCCGTAGTGTATGCAAAAATTCTAAAATCTTCAAATGGATCTTTATAGTTGTAATCAAAATTTGTCTCAATTACTGTTGAATCAGAATTTTTCGTAATTCTCGAATAAAAACTATCCTTTTCAGAGTATAGGAATACTGTATTATGAACGGAATCTTTCTTTACTTTCAATTGAATATCATAAGATGCACCAAACCCTTGCACTATCCCGCATATCTGATTCCCTAATGAATCATAATTAGCTTTTGCATATTCACGTATTTTTACAAATGAATCTATCCACCCATTTTTATTTAAATAATATTTATATGTACCAATGGTTAAAAAAATAGAATGCTCCAAAACAAAATCTGAAAAATCGGTGTCCTTACTGAGAGATCGGTGTGATTTCTCAAAAACATGTACTGAATCAATTCGTTTTTCTGTATTGATCAATTCAATATTTTTAAAATAGTACACCCGATCATGAATCCATTGTGACTTTAACTCAATAGATAATAAAGTAAAGAATATCAATAATTTAGTCTTCAATTAATTATCGGGATTTCTGCCCTTATATGCCGGAGTATAATACTCCCCAATTTTAAACCACTGGATAGGCAAAGTTAATTTAATTATTGTTTTATTTTATACCTTATAAG
>CAZHLZ010000375.1:0-3403 GCA_964532475.1 uncultured Chitinophaga sp. | reverse complement strand
AGATAAAATTTAAATCTATTTTCCTAAAAAATTAAAAGTGTGAGTTTGCCCTGTGACAGAATAAACAATGTTTTTATTTTTTTTAAATTTCTATTATTCGAAAAGTAAGTTTAGGTCTTTTGACCAGTTAAAAAGTTTTTTTTGGCGCCTTCACCGCCTACGCCTGCAAGTCCTCTTCGCTGCACTCATGCGGGCTTTCCGGACTCCGTCGGGGCGTGGGGATTTATGCGAAATTCAAAATTTTATTAGGAAATTAAAAAATTATGCAGAAACTCGTGAAATTCTAAGAATGTTTGTATTTTTGAAGAAAGTAAATGTTTTTAGGAGTGAGATTTATGTGCAGCAGGATTATAAATCCAGCTGAGCAGTTGGGTTGATGTGGAGTAAGATTAGAAAATCCGGCGAATCGGGTTTTGCAACATTTCGAAGCGTCTTCAGCGTAGTTAAATCCAGCAGAGCATGGGAAACTAAGGAAACTAGACCAGTACAAGGAGTTATTAATGACAACATAATAAATAAAAATGACAAAGGAGGCTTAAATGATTATGCTACAAAAAAATTTGGGTTTATTAAATTAAACAAATGGTTGAAGAAATGAAAAAAATGTTTGTTTTTTTGATAATACTAGCAATTGCTCAATTTAATATTGTTTTTAGTCAAATTAAAGTTGAAAAGAAGAATTTGTTTACTTTGGATTTAAAGATTGAAAATTCTACTTTTGATACGTTGAAAATTCTAAATCCATGTTCATATTATTATTTAAAAAAAGATAATTTATTAAGTGCTTATAACCAAATCACAATTGAATTTGATACAGCCTATTTTAAACCATTTTTTAAAAAATCTGAAATTCAAGGCTTAATTAACACAAGTAATTTTAAAATTCTTTCAATTTCCCCGAATACTAATTTTAACTTTAAAATGTCAATTTTAGCATATAGGAGAAAACTAAGAAATAAAGTTCTAAAAATAGGGTATTATACTTTTTATAAAAATGATTTAATATTAACTTATGCCATTTATAAATTTTAAATTCTTTTTCATTATTTCTTTTTTTCTAATTAGTTTTGACTTACTAGCTCAAAAAGAGAACTATTTAGTTGATTTGACATATAAAAAAAGAAAAATCAATATATATATATATAATAATAGAGATAGTTGTCTTTATTTTTTTGACAAAAAAATTGAAATTTTAAAAGACAAAAAAAATAAAGGATTAATTGCTTCGATAAAAAAACAATCAATTCAAGTCCTTCAAAATGAATATATCATAAACCTTAGTGATATGATGTATTTGGAAGAATATTTTTTTAAAGATTTTGATTTATCTTTAAAAAAACAAAGGTTTACCAGTAAGTGTATTGAACCAAAAGAAAGGATAATTTATCAAATCAAAATTAGAGGAGTGAATAAGATGAATAAAAATATTTATGTTTTGTTAAAGATTGACGGAGAAGTTAAAAAGATAAATCTAAAAAAATCACTTTAAAATGGTTGTTCTTAACCAGCTGAGCAAATAACACTTTAATTTTACAAAAAGCTATTCGGTATATCGTAATTTATTGAAAAAGAAGATTTTATAATTTCTATTTGGAAAATGGTAGTATCTTAATTTTGTCAAACATGATAAATTATATTTGTTGTTTATATTTTGTTAGCATTTTATTTTACAAGCAGCCTTTTTATTTTGCTTTCTTCTTTCAATTCCAGCTTCCTTGTAAATCGTTTTAAATCTATTTCTGGGTTTTTACTATAAAACGTTTCTTCGGGAGTATAAACGCCAAGGGCATAATGTGCAAGTTCACTTTGATATGCATTGAGCCAAATTTTAAATTCTTTGATCAAAACCGTTTCATCTTGTATTGGTTTGAGGTAAAGATGCTTGTATTCATAAAATTAAACGTCTTTCCAGCAAAAACCCTCACGCCCCGACGGAGTCCGGAAAGCCCGCATGAGTGCAGCGAAGAGGACTTGCAGGCGCAGGCGGTTAAGGCGCCCAAAAAAATAATTTTGTTTTAGTGCCATGAAATAATTTGGATATTACAAATAGAAATGTCTCATCCCATTAAGAGCGATTCCCAATTCAAAAGAATAATCATGAAATAAATGATCAATAAGCACGATTTTTAATTCAAATTGTAGAAATAATGGAAGCATTTTTGAAGTTTTTTTTGCAAAGAATTCAAACTTTATTGCTTTTTGGAATTAAAAATAGTTAATTTGCACAAACTTTTAATCACTTTTGGGTTAAAAAATCAAATAAAAAAATAAAGAATGGCTAAGAATTTAGTAATTGTTGAGTCCCCTGCAAAGGCAAAAACCATAGAAGGATATTTAGGAAAAGATTTTGTTGTAAAATCAAGTTTTGGACATGTTAGGGATTTGGCTTCTAAGGGTTTAGCTATTGATATTGAAAATGATTTTAAACCCAATTACGAGGTCTCGGCAGACAAAAAAGCAATCGTCTCCGAACTTAAAAAGTTGACAAAAGAAGCGGAAGTTGTATGGCTAGCTACCGATGAGGACCGCGAGGGAGAAGCTATTTCTTGGCATTTATACGAGACTTTAGGTCTTGAAAAAAAGGATACAAAACGAATTACTTTCAACGAAATCACAAAATCTGCTATTTTAAGTGCGATTGATAAACCACGAAAAATTAATCTTGAATTAGTGAACGCACAACAAGCAAGACGTGTTTTAGATCGTTTGGTTGGTTTTGAATTGTCGCCGGTTTTGTGGAAAAAAGTGCGTCCTAGTTTGTCTGCTGGTCGTGTACAATCTGTTGCGGTGCGTTTAATCGTGGAACGTGAAAAAGAAATTCAAGCATTTAAAAATCAATCATTTTATAAGGTTCAAGGTGTTTTTTCGACGGGAAAAGACAAACTTTTGGCTGATTTGAATCAAAATTTTGAAAATTTAATTGATGTCAAAAATTTTCTTGAAAAGTGTAAATCTGCTAATTTTGAGGTACAAGATGTGCAACAAAAACCAGCTGTTAAATCGCCATCAAGTCCATTTACAACCTCAACTTTACAACAAGAAGCGAGTTTAAAACTTGGTTTTTCGGTTTCAAGAACAATGTCTGTTGCACAACGTTTGTATGAATCTGGAAAAATCACTTACATGAGAACGGATTCTGTGAATCTTTCTCAAACGGCTTTGGATGGTGCGAAAGCTGAAATTTCTCGTGCTTTTGGTGCAAATTATTCAAATCCAATGAAATACAAAACAAAAAATGCAGGTGCACAAGAGGCACACGAAGCCATAAGACCTACAGATTTCTCCGTTCATTCGATTGATGGTGAAAATGATGAAGTTAAATTGTATGATTTAATTTGGAAACGTTCGATCGCTTCGCAAATGGCTCATGCTCAGTTGGAAAGAACGACTGTGAAAATTGGAG
>CAZHLZ010000374.1:0-3436 GCA_964532475.1 uncultured Chitinophaga sp. | reverse complement strand
TGAGAATTGATCCTTTAAGTTTTCAAAATATTCTTTTGCATGAAGCAAACGTGAGCCATACCATGAAAATACCTCCCCGTCAACAAAAATAATTTTTGCATTTGGAAATCTTTTCTTTATTTCTGGAAGATGCGATTCATTAAATGGAAAAGGTTCACTGCTTAATAGAACATGTGTAATTTCACCGAGATTTGACTCCTCGACCAAAGGATACCTTTCTTTATTTTTATAATAATTTTCAATACCGAATAAGTTCATTATTGAATTGATAAATGTTTCTCCTCCAACGGCCATAAGTGGCTCATTCCAAATCAAATATACGCAAGAATTGTACATTTTAATTTTTGGAAAATTAGTAGTGAAATCCTTTATTAATTTGGTGACGATTTCTTGAGCTTCATTAAATTTCTCACACATATCGCCAACTTGAGAGATCATTTCAAGTGCATTGTCAACGGTAACAATGTCGCTCATCCAAACCGGAGCTATTTGTTCAAGTTCAAGAATATCTTCTAAGCGATTTTCTTCCTTGTTTCCAATGATTAAATCAGGTTTTAAGGTCTTGATTTTTTCAATATCTGGATTTTTTGTACCTCCAATTCTAGTTTTGGATTTGTGCCATTTTTCTGGGTAGATACAAAATTTGGTAATCCCAACAACTTCTTCATCAAGTCCCAAATCAAAAAGTAATTCAGTTTGTGATGGAACCAATGATATTATTCGTTTTGGAGTCGAATTCAAATAAATTTTTCTACCTAATTGATCTGCGTAATTCATAAAATAAACTAGAATTCAAGAAATAATTGAGAATTAATAGAAAAGCAAAAATAAGATTTTAATAATGAAAAATATCAATATTGCAGAAATTATTAATGATGAAAACAAGCTGAGCAAGAGAGCAAAAACACTTTGCAATTCTGGATTTTTCAATTTAACATATTCATATATTAAAGTAGAAAAAAGGGGAACAAAACTGATTATCAGAATGACAATTAGTGCAAAAACAACAATTGCACCAAACATTTCAGCCTGAAGTAAAAACATACTTATGCTATAGCAGAAATAATGTCTTGTTTCGTTATGATGTTAAATTTATTATCTCCCGTTTCAACTAAAACTGCTGGTGTTTCCTTATTAATTAATTTAGAAATTTCTTCAATACTAGTTTGCTCCTTCACAATAGGGAAAGGTTTTTGCATAATACTAGAAATCGGAGCGTTTAGTTTTGTTTGATCATCAACTAAAATATGATAAGTATGTGATTCATCCAAAGAACCAACAAACTTTCCATCGCGCATAACTGGAATTTGAGAAATCGAAAATTTACGCATTTTTGCAATGGCATGTGAAACCAATTCTTCGGCATAAACAGATACTAACGGCTCATCAGCATGATTAGAAATTAAATCGCTTGCAGTTTTGTTTTCTTCTTCTAAAAATCCACGTTCACGCATCCATTCGTCGTTGAAAATTTTCCCAACATAACGAGAACCATGATCGTGAAATAATACAACAACTACATCCTCTTCCGTCAATTCATTTTGTAACTGTAAAACACCTTTAATTGCTGAGCCAGCAGAATTTCCAACGAAAATCCCTTCTTCTCGAGCAAGTTTACGTGTATAAACAGCGGCATCTTTATCAGTAACTTTTTCAAAACGATCAATTACATCAAAATCGACATTTGCAGGCAAAATATCTTCCCCAATTCCTTCAGTAATGTATGGGTAAATTTCATTTTCATCAAAAATACCTGTTTCTTTATATTTTTTAAAAACAGAACCGTAAGTGTCAATTCCCCAAATTTTGATGTTTGGATTTTTCTCTTTTAAATATTTTCCAACTCCAGAGATTGTTCCTCCTGTTCCAACTCCTACAACAAAATGCGTGATTTTTCCGTCAGTTTGTTCCCATATTTCAGGGCCAGTGGATTCATAATGCGCTTGTCTGTTGGACAAATTATCGTATTGATTTACATACCAAGAATTTGGAATCTCTTGAGCCAATCTTCTAGAAACAGAATAATAAGAACGCGGATCTGTTGGCTCAACGGCTGTAGGACAAACAACTACTTCTGCTCCAACAGCACGAAGAATGTCCATTTTTTCCTTCGATTGTTTATCATTTAATACGCAAACCAATTTATATCCTTTGATTATACAAGCCAAAGCTAATCCCATTCCTGTATTTCCAGAAGTACCTTCAATTATTGTTGCGCCCGGCTTGATTAGTCCTGCTTTTTCAGCATCTTCAATCATTTTCACAGCCATTCTATCCTTAACGGAGTTACCTGGATTGGTAGTTTCAACCTTTGCTAATACTGTTGCTTTCAGGTCTTTTGTCAATTTATTTAATCTAACAAGAGGTGTATTTCCTATTGTTTCAAGGATATTATTGTAAACTTTCATTTTATAACTTTATACTACAAAGATAAACAAGAATATTGAAAATGGTGCTTAATTTGCTTCAATTGATATTTTTAGATAGTAGCAAGTGTCTTTTTTGCATATTCTACATGCGTAGTTGATCCTGTTAATTCGTTATAAATTCCAATAATGATTCCATTTTTATCAATGACGTAGGTTTCTCTTCCTTGTATTAAGCCAAATAAGTTAGCCTTCACGCCAAAAAGTTTACGTACAAAGCTATTTTCATCAGCTAAAATATTGAAATTCAATTTGTTCTTTTTTGCAAAATCTTTGTGTGATTTGACTGAATCGGAACTAATTCCAAAAATTTCAGCATCAAGTTGGGCGAAATCTGCTATGGCGTCTCTAAATTCGCAAGCTTCGGCTGTGCAAACTTTTGTATTGTCTTTTGGATAAAAATAAATTATAATGGCCTTTTTCGCAATATAATCTCTAATATCTATTTCAATTCCGTCTTGGTTTTTTAATTTAAAGATGGGACATCTGTCTCCGATTTTTGTTTTCATTATTTAATTATTATTTGAATTGAAATTTAGTAGTCTAACAAGTTGTTAGCTTCAATGTTTAAAAATGTGAAAATTATATTCCTTTTAAATAAAAGTAAAAATAATGTGAATTCAACCCAAAGCCTCTTTATAACGAGCAATTGCTCTGTCTCGTGCAAATTTATGCTCAACAATGGGCGAAGCATAAGAACTTGTTCCAAATTCAGGAACCCATTTTTTGATGTATTCGAAGTTTTTATCGAATTTTTCTTGCTGTAATTGTGGATTAAACACTCTAAAATAAGGGGCAGCATCACAACCAGAACCTGAGGCCCATTGCCAACCTCCAACATTACTCGCTAAATCAAAATCCAATAGTTTTTCAGCAAAATAACGTTCTCCCCAGCGCCAATCGATTAATAGATGTTTGCAAAGAAAACTTGAGACGACCATTCTCACGCGATTATGCATGTGTCCAGTGTTATTTAATTCACGCATTCCGGCATCGACCAAAGGATATCC
>CAZHLZ010000373.1:0-3495 GCA_964532475.1 uncultured Chitinophaga sp. | reverse complement strand
AAAAGAAAGCCAATTTTTCAGTGCTGGAATGAGTGAATGCAAGATTTTTGACAATAAAAAATTTGCTGAAATGAATGATTTGGGAGCAAAAAATGTAGTAACGAAAAGAAGTTTCAAAAGGGAAAGTTTGCAAAATTTTTATTGCAAAACCCGATAGGGCTTGAACTTGCAGAAACGTAATGGAGGCACTAAATTTGCTGCCATTTTTTTATTTTTATACTTGCTTAAATTTAAAATCGGAGTACTTTTGCAATCAAAGGAGCCAGTTTAGTAAAGAATTTGTTGCGTATCAAGGAATAAAAATAGAATTTCAGTTTTCGTATTTGGAATTGTTCGAAAATCTTGGAACTAGGCAATCAATTTATCAAGTGTGTGATGGTTTTGAAACAATCGGAATCAAAAATCTAAATGGAATTCCATTTCTAGTGAAATCTAACGGAATGGAAATAAATCTTCAAAAATTATTAGCTGAAATTCAAGATTAGTAATCCAATGAAATTCAAAATAAAAGGTTGGTGAAACAGCCTTGAGCCAATGCGACGTGGAACTAGCATGTGTGCAGGAAATGGAATGAAGCAAAGGAATGAAATGGATTTGCTTCGTGGAATTGTGTGTGCGACGCCGTTTGCGAGTTAGCCCCAAGTGGGACATGAAAAGTCCCGATTCATCGGGACGGGAATGACCTATGCTGAAAGCACAAGTGGCTGGCGAAGTTTTTGAAAATCGAAGCAGAAATCAAAAAAACAAGTGTGTGAATCCCGATGAAGTTTTGTGAACAGCTTGCTGACAAAACTAAGTCGGGAGAACACTCTTGTAAACCAACGACAATTGGTATTGAAACAGCAATTGAAAATTGGTGCTTGTGGAAGTATGGAACAAGCTCCAAACTAAGAAAATCTCTCAAAAACTGTGACAGCCACGTAGCTTGGGGCGATAGCAGGCGAGCCAGACAATAAGCAACGGTGGACACCCAGTTAAAAAATGCGATAGCAACCGTTGAAAAAACGGGTCTGGGTGGACAAAGTAGTTGCGAGTGAGGAACATTGAGGACGTAACAAAAAAAGCTAATGGAAAACCGTTATGAGGAATTCTGACGAATAGGTTTGTAATGATGTTTGCAAGGGCTACTTCGACTGTGCTCAGTAGCCTGCGGAAGAGCAAAGGAGATTTAGCTTTGTATTACCCTTGCAAACAAGCTTATTTTTGTGAAAGGAGGAAATGGACGAACACAATATAACCAACCTTTTATTTTTTTGAATGAGAATTTGAAGTTTTACGGAAATCTAAAAATAAATTTGTTGGAAAAATGAAATGAAAGCAAGTGAAATAGCTGTAAAAAATTTATTTGTATGACGAAAATCTCAAAAAAGCTATTTCGCTTGACTGCAGGAAGTTGAATTAGAAAGAAAAATCTAAACAAAGCGGATTGGTGGAATGCAATGGAGCCAATTTGTTTTGTTCTGCTAGGGCGAAAGTGGAAATCCTGAACGCCTCAGCGAGCAGATTGAAACTGTAGACCGTTAAAGCAGCCAAATTATTCAAAACTATTTATGCTATTTAAAAAAAATCTATATCTTAGTACAAAATATTTCATGAAAGCTGTTTTTCTTTTTTTTGTTGCTTTTTTTCTGCATACGTTACATGCACAAGAAATGCCCTTATTTGTGAAAAATGTGTACAATAATATGTATGCATCAATGAGTAATGGGAATGTGGTGAAACCAAAATTAATTCTGGATTACAATAATGCAGATGAAGTTGCAACTTTCTATCCTAAAGTAAATGAGGTAAGAATTGGCGCCAAATTTATAGCTATTTGTAGGACTTTTGGGAAAGATTCAAGTAATGCGATGGCACATGTTTTAGGACATGAATTGGCTCACATTCTTCTGCAACAATATGATTTTGTAAAGCAAGTTGGGAATGGCTATGCTTCTAAGGAAATTAATAAACAAATGAAAAAGATTCAAAAAACTTTACAGGATTCTGTTTTTGAACGTCAAGCTGATGAATACTCTGCTTTTTATGCACATATTGCAGGTTACAATACAGCGAAACTTGGAGAAAAAGTACTTGATTCCGTTTACACCCTTTATAATTTTCCTGATAAAGCACTCGGTATATATCCACCCTTAAAAGAGCGAAAAGCTATTTGTTCGGCTTCTTTGAAAAAAATGAGTGTGCTAAAAAGCTTGTTCGATTATGCAAATTTGGCTACCATGGCTGGGAATTATGATTTTGCGATTGCTTCTTATGAAACGATCATCAAGGAAAAGTTTCCAAGTAGAGAAATCTTTAATAATTTAACTACGGTTTATATTTTAAAAGCACTCTCAGAAGTGGACACGCTAGAGTTTCCGTATATTTTTCCTGTTGAAATTGATTTTAAGTCTAGACTTTATTCTACGGAGCGCTCTATATTTGATGAATTTGAAGATAATTTACTAGAAGCTTTAAGGTATGCTGACTTAGCTTTAGGTAACAACAAAAATTACGATAAAGCATGGTTAAATAAAGGAATCGCAGAATTTTTGTTAGGAAAAAAGGTAGAAGCTCAATTTTCTCTTTACAATGCAATGACATTCTCGGATTCTATCACAAAAATTGATATTAACACCATGAATGCCCTTTATGAGCATAAATATGGAAATTGGGAATTGGCCTTAAACAAGTTGAGTGAATTAAGTGAAACAAATGCCTTGGCGAAAAAAAACTATCATGCCCTTACTAAGGGACACCATGCAAATGAACCTGTAGATTATACCAACAGTTTTTTAAATAGTTTGGATAAAATTGTGCTGCCAAAGGTAGATTTCAATAGTACACTAGCAATAAGCAGTGATAGTTTGAAAAAATCGCTTCAATACGAAAAAAATATTCATTTAAGGACTATAAAAAATGGAGATTTTACTGCTTATCAAGGAAAATTTGATATTGGAGAAACTAAACCTGTTTTCACTTTTTTTGAATGGAATAATGTGCCTAAAATTGAATTCAAAGTGGATGAAATGAATAATTTACCGCAATTTAAAAAATCTGAAAATACAGATTATTATGTTTATAAGAACTGGATCATAGAGGTGAATGATGGTGTGGTGAAGAAATGTTTTTTAGTTAAAAGATAATGGAATGAGAAAATGATCAATAATAGCTGAAATAAATTATTCAACCTCGTAAATGTTAACAAAAATAATCGTCAGATATTATACTAGAGACAAGTAAATTTTAAAAATACGATAAAATTAATTACCCACTGAAATATAAAACATATGAATTTTTTGACAAAATGGAAATTGCAAGAAGCACTTGAACAAAAAGACCTAAAAGTTGTCGATCAAATTTTTCAAAAGTATAATAAAAATAGAGAGAATCATATAGAGGGATTTATTGAAAACTTAATACAAAAAAAAGCCATAAAAGTAACAGGTAAATTGGTTAAAAATAACTACGGGAGTAGAATTAGTAATAATACTTTATTTCAATATCTAAATGAAA
>CAZHLZ010000372.1:0-3498 GCA_964532475.1 uncultured Chitinophaga sp. | reverse complement strand
TTGGATTAAATATTTTTGTATATTTACATTTGTTTCATCTTAAATTGTATCTCAATGAAATTTTTGTATTGCTGTATTCTATTACTTTTAAGTTTTAAAATTGCTTTTGCCCAAATCTCACCCTCTGATTCCAAAAAAATCTCAAAAATCTTGGGAGAAAATTTCGTTGAACTCACACCACAAAAATCGTATCCTTATTCTTCACTAAATGAAAATGTGATTGCAGATACTTCTTTGGTAGTTCCTAATGACACAACTGGTATTTATTTCAACAACGAATTTTTATTGTTTCGAAGTGCGATACATTTCAAATTGGGTTCAGAAGTCAAAAAAATGATGTCTACTTCTTATGTAACTGTGGCTGAATACCAAGAGTTTCAGAATTATGTAAGGGATTCGATTGCGAGGGAAATTATATTTTTTGGACTTCAAGATGACAGAATGGTTGAAAAATGGGTATTATTTAATAAAAAGTATGCAAGCAAAAATAAAATTGAGTCTTCCGATAGAATAAAAATACGTGAATCATTTCCACTAAATTGGAATAAAAAGTTTACATACAATGATTGGGAAAATGAACAAATAATGCCTCTCCTAGAGGAATTGTATTTAAAAAGCAAAAATCAATATTACAAAAATCATGATTTTGATGAAAATAAATTTTTATACCTCTATACGGAACTCAGTGCAGAAAAAACAGAACATGAAATTCCAATCAAGGTAAATCGAAATCTTTGGTTAAAAAAATCGCTAGGATTGAGAGATGATTTACATGTTTTGTCTCAAACTTATGAGAAATTGTTTGAAAATTTGGCAATTGTTGGACTCAATTATTCACAATTACTTGCTTTCTTAAATTGGAAAAATTTAAAAATCCAAGATGAATTCAATTCCAATAATATCAAATATGAGCTATTTTTGACAACTCCACAAATTAGTGATATTCTTCAAGCTCCTAAAGTTCAAAATGAAATTATAATTGCTAAAAAAGATTTTACTAAAACTTGGCAAATAGCAAATGAGGAATATGGCAATTTTGTCGAGTATGTGAAAGATTCTATTGTTAGAGAAATTTGCTACCTTGAAGTTGCAGACGATCAAAAGGCCGCCTCATTTATCAGTTATTTAGATCGTTATTATGACCCTCATTTGTTGTGCTTTGTTGATTTCGACCCCAGTGACAGGAAAGGAAACAGAGGATTGTTTAATCTAAACTATTCCACAAAAATTGATGTAAAAGACAAAGAACTTCAATTACTGCTTTCAAACGCAAAGCAAACAGCTACTATTCAAAATCCAAAATTTAAATATTTTTATAAAGATTACAAGTATGATTCCACCTACTTAGTAAATAACCTCAACCCAAAAATAGTAAAGGTTGAAACCCCAATCCTCCCCGACTCGACAAGCACAGAAACCCAAATCATCAAAAAAATCTCCTACGAACAAGCTTTGGCTTTTTACCATTGGAAATATCCGATTCATAAAATCAAAGCAACAGACAATTGGCAAGATTTTGTGTTACCAAGCAAAGAACAATTTGAGAAAATTCAGCATGGTGAACAAATTATCGTAGAAGAAAAAAAGCTTGAATTTCCTTCACCTGTTTTTAGATATGTGGTGCATATTTTTCCGAAAAATTAACTCAGCTAAGCCTCTAATCTAAAATCAGTCTAAATAAGAACAAAAATGCTTTTAGTATTGTTTAGACTATTAAATTTGTGGAAATTTTTTAAATCAAAATTAAAAAAATGAGTAAATCAGTTCTTTTAAAATCCTCAATTGCCAAAAAATATTGGATGGCATTAACAGGTTTGTTTCTATGTCTTTTCCTTGTAGGGCATTTATTAGGAAACCTTCAGCTTTTCATGGCTGGAGAAGAAGGTAAACGTGCTTTCAACGAGTACGCGTACTTTATGACTCACAATCCCTTGATTAAAGTGATGTCTTATTTAACTTACTTATCAATTCTGTTTCATGCAATTGATGGTATTTTACTTGCAATACAAAACAAAAAAGCAAGACCAGTGAATTATGCGTATTCTAAACCATCTGCAAATTCTTCGATGGCTTCTAGAAACATGGCTCTATTGGGAAGTTTAATTTTAATTTTCATTGTTACACACATGGCGAATTTCTGGTGGAAAATGAAATTTTCTTCTGACCCATTTCCATTGCATACCATTGAATTATCGATTCCAGGTCAAATGGGCGAAGTTCAAAAACAAGAAATTTATTACACGCACAATTTATCTATGATTCCAAACAGCCCTGAGGTTGAGGTGAAAAATGGTACAGAATTGTACTCAAAACAAGTAAATATTAAAATTGGTGAAGGTTACAAAGATTTACATTCACTAGTATATGCTTTTTTTGGTCATGATAAATCGAAAAAAAATCTAGAAGGTAAAGAAGTTGGAATTCCTGCAAACGAATACGCTTTGCTAGCTGTTGTTCTTTATGTGATTTCAATGCTTGTTTTGGCATTCCACTTAAATCACGGTTTTGCATCAGCATTCCAATCTTTGGGAGCGAGACATCCACGTTATACGAAAGGAATCGCATTGTTTGGTCAAGCGTTTTCATACCTTGTGCCGCTTGCATTTGCAGCAATTCCAGTTTACATTTATCTAACGAAATAATATCAGAAACATGTCAGTTTTAGATTCAAAAATACCAGCAGGTCATATTTCTCAAAAATGGACCGATTATAAAGATCACTTAAAATTAGTTGCGCCAAATAACCGTCCAAAAATCGACATCATCGTGGTTGGAACAGGATTGGCAGGAGCTTCTGCAGCAGCTTCTTTTGGAGAAATGGGTTACAACGTGAAAGCATTTTGTTTTCAAGATTCACCTCGTCGTGCACACTCGATTGCAGCTCAAGGTGGTATCAACGCCGCAAAAAATTACCAAAATGACGGAGATAGTATTTTCCGTTTGTTTTACGATACAATTAAAGGTGGAGATTACAGAGCTCGTGAGGCTAACGTACATCGTTTAGCAGAAGTTTCTGGAAACATCATCGACCAATGCGTGGCTCAAGGAGTTCCATTTGCTCGTGAATACGGAGGTTTGTTAGACAACCGTTCTTTCGGTGGAACACAAGTACAACGTACATTTTACGCAGCGGGTCAAACGGGTCAACAATTATTATTAGGAGCATATTCTGCAATTTCACGCCAAATTGGTTTGGGAAGAGTGAAAATGTACAACCGTCACGAAATGCTTGACATTGTGAAAGTAGACGGGAAAGCTCGTGGAATCATCGCTCGTAACTTAGTTACAGGAGAATTAGAAAGACATTCAGCTCACGCAGTAATCATTGCTTCAGGAGGTTACGGAAACGTATATTTCTTATCGACAAATGCGATGGGTTCTAACGTTACAGCAGCTTGGAAAATTCACAAACAAGGAGCATTTTTCGCAAATCCATGTTTCGTGCAAATTCACCCAACATGTATTCCAGTTCACGGAACGAATCAGTCTAAATTAACT
>CAZHLZ010000371.1:0-3528 GCA_964532475.1 uncultured Chitinophaga sp. | reverse complement strand
ATCGAGAGTTCGAATCTCTCACTCTCCGCGTCTTTATTATCAAATTATATCAAATCCCTGTAAATTCAATGTTTATAGGGATTTTTTATTTATCACTTATCCAATTTTAACCTTAAAATGTCAAATTTTAGGTGTCCAATTCGGTGACCTGTTTATTTTTCAAAAAGAGGTCACCAGATATAAAATATCAGATGATATAAATACCTTAAAATTAGAAATATA
The DNA here is from genome assembly GCA_964532475.1 of uncultured Chitinophaga sp. Taxonomy (GTDB): domain Bacteria; phylum Bacteroidota; class Bacteroidia; order Flavobacteriales_D; family Crocinitomicaceae; genus M2408. Next base: position 3,306 of record CAZHLZ010000371.1, on the reverse strand, counting down.
TATGCTTAAAAACTTGATTATTGGCGCAAAAAATCGTAACTTGCAAGAATAGAAAAATCAATAATAATATGAATAAAACACTGGGAATTTTGTTCCTTATAAAGAGAGCAAAGGAAAACAAGAAAACAGGAGAGTCGCCAATTTATTTGCGGATAACCGTTGATGGCAACCGTGCTGAGATGTCAATTAATAGAAGTATTTCAGCAACTCGGTGGAATTCAAGTGCCGGCAAGGCAATAGGGACTAATGAACACAGCAAATCACTGAATACTTATATAGACTCACTCAGAGGGAAGGTTTATGATCATCAAAGAAAATTAATTGAAGCAGGTTCAGATGTAACAGCGACTACATTAATGAATTCTATAAAGGGTGTTGATGCTAAATCCAAAACTGTACTTGAAATTATATCTGTTCATAATCGACAGATGTTAGAATTGGTTGGTAGAGAGTATGCTATTGGTACATATAAGCGATTTGAGACGACAATGGACCACCTGAAAGCATTTATAAAATTTAAATTTAGAGTAGACGATTTTAACATTAAGGCAGTAGACCACCAGTTTATTACGGAATTGGAATATTATTTAAAAGCCAACAAGAATATTGGTAATAACTCAGCTGTGAAGTATATCAGTAATTTTAAGAAAATAGTTCGCATCGCACATGCTAATGGTTGGATTGATAAGGACCCTTTCCTAAATTACAAGGGAAAGGTCAGAGAAGTTGAAAAATACTTTTTAAGCAATGACGAGATTAAGATGCTTTTAAACAAGAGGATAGACATTGAAAGAGTTGATATTGTGAGAGATCTGTTTGTTTTTTCTTGTTATACCGGTCTGGCTTATGTTGATGCAGCTAAATTAACCAGGGATAATATTATCAAGGGAATGGACGGAGAAGATTGGATTGAAATATTTAGGACAAAAACTAAAGTAAAATGCAAAATTCCGATACTTCCTGAGGCAAAACGGATACTTGAAAAGTATAAAGACAGTATTCAATGTAAGCACAGCAATTTGCTCTTACCAATGCTTTCAAATCAGAAGATGAACTCTTATCTTAAGGAAGTAGGAGATATATGCGGAATTGCAAAGAATTTGACATTTCACATTGCCAGACATACGTTTGCAACTACCATCACCTTGTCAAATAACGTTCCCTTAGAGAGCGTATCGAAGATGATGGGCCACACCAACACCATTATGACTCAGAAATACGCTAAGATACTCGATAAGAAGGTCTCTGATGATATAGCACAGTTAAGGAATAGGCTGAAATCTACCAATGGTGCTTAGCCTTTGCCCTGTAAAAAATTCTGAGTACAGAATTTTGAGTTCTCATCGCATCGCAACCCTTTGGGATTGGGTTGCATGCTCTTCTAACTTATAATTTATCAACAAGACCCGGATTCAGAACAGTTCATATATATCTTTGTAATATCTATGAATAGATTAGTGATTATAGGTAATGGCTTTGATTTGGCGCATGGCATGAAAACTTCATACATGGATTTTATAGAAGATTATCTTTGTAATGCTTTTGTTAAATGTTTTGAAGATGGAATTTATGAAGATATACTTATTTCTTTCAACCAAGAAATGGCAGAAAATGTCTTTAAAGAATATCGTGGTTATAAAGTAAATACCACTAGCATTAGAAGAATTTTACATGACAAAAAGTTACATCCTAATATAAAAATTAAATCAGATTTTTTCAATGATCTAATATTAAATGTTGAGTCGAAGAATTGGGTAGATGTAGAGTATACCTACTTTAATATTTTAAAACAAATAGCTTTATCTGTTGGTACTGAAAAAAAACTAAATCTATTAATTCTGAATGAAGAATTTTCTTTTTTTAAAAACAATCTGATTGAGTATATATCTAAAATTCTTAAATCAAATAAATTTGAACAAAATGAAAGAATTTCAGAAATTATCAAATCTATTTCACCCGAATTGCCTAGAAATTTAAAAAGGTCACCTAATGGAAAAGTATCAGGGAATTTAAGATGTTTTTTAAATTTTAATTATACAGACACTTATAAAAAATATATGGATCGAAATGACTCAAGTATTGATATACATGGACAAATTGAAGATTCAATTATTTTTGGATGGGGTGATGATATACATGAAGATTATGCTAAAATTGAAAACCTAAATGATAATAACTATTTGATTAATCTAAAGTCTGTGAAATATATTCAGACAAATGAGCACAGTCGCTTAATGAGTTTTATTGATTCAAGTGATTTTAAAGTTTTTATTGTTGGGCATTCTTGTGGTCTTTCGGATCGGACTATGTTAAAAACTATTTTTGAATCCAATAATTGTAAACGCATCCAATTGTATTACTATAAAAAAACTGATGGAACTGATGATTTTACTGAAAAAGGGATTGAAATTTTAAGACATTTTTCTGACAAAAGTCAAATGAGAAGAAAAGTAGTATCAAAAGATCTTTCTTCTCCAATGTAAATATAGATTATTAAAATGAAAAGTATTAATTGGTATCATAATATCCTCTTAGGCGAATGGGATATAGGTGGTAATTCAATTAAAATTTATCCCGGTAAAATGACTGAAGATTCTGTTATTTGTGGGAAGATATTAACTGAAATTGAATTGATAGACAATCCTGATGGTTTGTTTGATTATAAGCTTTTCAATGAAAAAAATAGAGTTTATTTTTCGTTTTTTGGCCTAAAATATTTTATAGAAAAAATCGACAATGAAATCGAACAATCAATTTTGATGATTGAGAGCGAAACAAACTATTGTTTATTTCTTATTAAATCCTGATTTAATTTTTATCCTTAAGTATTTTCAGCTTCTATGTTACTTGCCATTACAAGTTATTTTTCCGGTAACATATACGGAGGGTTGAGTTGTATCAGATATTGACGTATAGGCTTTCAAATCTGTAAATTCTAAAACTGTATTTCCATTAACAATTTTTGTAGTAAGCGGTTTCCATATTCTCGCATAATACGTAGTAATAACCCCGTTTTTTTTGTGAGAAATAGAAGCAGTAGCGCCAGGATTGTTATTTATATATATTTGAGCACTATAGTCGGGTTGTGAGTTATTTGGATTATGCCAGAGATATAATTCATTGCCGCAAGTAACCGATGTAATTCCAGAGAAAGTATAATGGTAATTTGTAACTCCATCAATTGTGAAATAATTTTCTATGTCTTGAAGTGGATTTGAACTCCCGTTGTTGTTTGAATTGCCGTTATTGGCTGCAAAATCCCGTCAAATTGACCCCCTCTGTTCAGTCTAAACTGACCTAGTATTT
>CAZHLZ010000370.1:0-3540 GCA_964532475.1 uncultured Chitinophaga sp. | reverse complement strand
TTTGATACATGGATAAGATTAATACCTTTATATCGTGAAATTGTTGTTTCACAAATTGACACAATTCAATTCCACTCAGACCAGGCATATTGACATCCGCTATGATTAAATCAACATTTTCATGGTTGTTTTGAATAATTTCTTTTGCTGTTAAGCCATCATTTGCTTCAAAAGCAAAATGAATACGTTTTTCTACTGTAAACATACTTTTAATGCCGTCAATAATCAATTGATGATCATCAACTAACATAATATTAAATTCTCTATCAGGCATTTGGAAGTGTGATTTTAATGTTAGAACCTTTGTTTTTTTGAGATGAAATTTCAATTTCACCATTCAGTAATGACAATCGTGCATAGGTATTTTTCCAACCTAAACCTTCAGAACTTGCAATTTTTTTTACATCAAATCCAATTCCATTTTCTGAAAAAAGTAATTCGATTTCACCACCAATTTCTTTTATTTTTAGCTCTATTTCAGAGGCTTGGGCATGTTTCAGTGTATTTCCAAGTAATTCTTGAATAATTCGGAACAACATTAATTCCCTTTCTTTTGAAAGATGTATTTGAGCTTTTTCAATTGCAAAATCCATATCAATTTTTACTTTCCCATTTAATTGTGTTTTTTCAACAAGTTCTTCTAAAGCTCTTTTCAATCCAAAATTGAGTGCTTCTGGAATCAAATTGTGAGAAATTGCTCGCACTTCTGTTATTGTTTTATCCACTAGTTCACCTAAAGCATTATTTTCTGGAACATTAGATAAATGCATTTTGATTACGGATAACAGTTGTCCCACTGAATCGTGTAAATCCCGCGCAATTCTAAATCTTTCTTTGCTTTCACTTTCCAAAACAGCATTATTTAATTCTTTTTGTTTTTGAAATAAAATTTTCTGCCGTTTTGCGCGGAAATAAAATGTTACAATTAGCAAAATGAGTGCAAAAACAAAGCTAAAAATACTGATATTCAAATAGTTTTGTTTTTCGATCTGTCTTTTTTCGAAATTCAATTTTTGATTTTCAAGTTCTTTTTCCTTGATTTTAAATTTAACTTCTAATTCAGAAAATTGCTGGGTTTGATTACTGTTTAAAAACTCATTATTGAGCGCAATCATTTTTTTTGAATAAAAATAGGCTTGCCTGAAATCACCTTTTTTCTCAAACATTTCAGCCAAAGATTCATAAGCCATGATTGTAATTTCAATTGCTTTTATATCTTGAGATAATTGAATTGCCTCTCTGCAATATTTTTCTGCGTTGGTAAAATCTCTTTTTTCAGAATAAGCATTTCCAATATTATTTGAAACTGCAGCAGACATCCATAAATCCTCTCCTTTTTTAGCAAAATCTAGTGCTAAAACATTATATTCGATTGATTTATCTACCTTACCTTCAGTTTTAAATACGATAGCTAAATTACTGTAAACCATTGCGATATCAAAATCAGAATTTTGCTTTTGATAAAATTCCAAAGCTTTAAAATAAGACTTTTTTGCCTTTTCTAATTCATTAGTTTGCTCATAAACAGTGCCTAAATTATTGTAACAATCTGCAATCAATTTATAATCCTGATACTTTTCACCTAATTTTAAAGCCTTGAAATAATAATTTTCTGCGTCAGAGAATTTTTTCCAACTTACATAGAGTGCTCCAATGTTTTTAAGCACTTTACCTTCATCTATTTTTTTATCATTTTCTTTAGCTAACTTTAATGCTTTCTGATAATTTGAAAGTGCTTCAGTATTTTTTCCTTGATCTGCGAAAATATTACCTAAGTTGTTGAAAATTTGGATTTTTTCTTCAGAATTTAGCTTTTTTTTGAGCAAATCATCAAATTGTAATTTTGCTTTTTCAAAATCTCCTTTTTGATAAAATTCAATTCCTTTTTGAATTTCAACGTCATTTGTTGTTTGTGAAAAGAGAAAATTTGCTACGAAAATGCAAAAGAATCCAAAAAAACTTTTAAGTGGCACAGTGATATAAATTTTTAATTCCTAACAAAGATATTAGTTTATTTACATTTATAAGAAGATCAAATGACTTTTTTTAAGGTTCAAATTACTTGACGGCTATCTAAAATTGATTTTATTCAAAAATTTTCACCTTAACATTCTATAGTTAGTATTGATTATTTTTATTTTTTCCAATTTTGTCCAAATCTCTTTTTCAAAATCTTGGGGTGATAGTTTATATAATACAAGCATTTTACCAGTTGCTTTATTGAAAAATTGTTCAATTCTTACATTTAGGTTAAAAGGTTTTTGAGAAAAGAAGGCATCCTTGGTGGCAATTGAACCATAATAAATGGTTTGCTTCGAAATTCGTATTTTACTATTTATATTACAACGTGAAGAATCAATATTCATCAAACCATTGAAATAACTATTTAAAACGGTTTCTATTTCTTTTTCAGCAAAAATTTCTTTTCGTGATATTTCCCACGCAAACGCATAGGACCAAAATTCTATGCTGTTTGAATCAGACCAAGATTTTAGAAAAACAGCTTCTTCGTATCCTTCAAAATTGATTGTAGGAGCAAAACTTAGAGGGAAATCAAAATGTTCTTTAGTCCAAGTCGTGTCAATTTTCAAGAGAGGTTCTCTATACTTCATGTCAACAATAGAATGATATTTTGGTTTATTTTTAAAGAAAGAAAATTTTTCCGAACAACTGAATACTAGAATTAGAAGAAGAAAAGCAATGAACGATTTGCAAAGAATCTTATTTTTCTCAATTAGATAATTTTTTGATGACATTTAGAATTTGATATTTTTGTGTGATTTTTTTATTTCTAGGCTTGATAAAGTTCTCAATTTTTTGGTTCAAATTTTTCAAATAAATCACCATTTTGTTTGTAAACTCCGTCGTTATCTGTCCCAAGCCAAAGTTACCCTTTATTTTCCTCATAAATTGAAACTAGTAATACTTTTTTCTGTTCATTTTTGATTTTAAAACTCCAAAATTCTTTACCATCATATTTCCAAATTTCACCGCCATAAGTTGTCAACCATAAGTTAACATGCTGATCTACAATTCCAGAATTGAAATAATATGCTTTTTCTTTTTCAAAACCTTTCTTTTTTTAATATTGTGAACTATTATTTTCAATTTTATATTTGCTTTTAAAATTACTTAGCAAAAATTTCCATTTTTATCTTGAATAATAGAACGCACACCGCCAGCTGTTCCATCTACTTGGATTGAAAGATCTTTATCGCCAAATCACTAAAATGATTTTCCATCGTAGCGGAATGCACCTGCTACAAAGGTTCTAAGCCAAATATTACGATAAAATGGAACTTGTTATGAAAATGTGTTAATAAAAAACCCTCTTCCAATTTAAATTCTCCAAGCAACGAAATATAAGGATATGATAAGAAAAATCCGTTTTCTAGCTTGTTTGAAGGAAATGAACGATTTTATATAAGAGAACATGATTATGATTTTTTTTAAAAAAAAGAAATTGTATTTCCGGCAAAATCCTCACGCCCCGACGGAGTCCGGAAAGCCCACATGACTGCAAGGAAGAGGACTTGCAGG
>CAZHLZ010000369.1:0-3548 GCA_964532475.1 uncultured Chitinophaga sp. | reverse complement strand
TATGGAATTATCAGATGAAATTCCCCTTTGAAATCTCTAATGCGTAATTTGGGTTAAAAATAAAGTGCTGTTATTTGATGCAGGAAAATCAGAATTAATATTAACTTTTCGTGTGTCTGCTGTTCCATCACCATAAAGCACAATATCTTCTTTATTTGTTGTCGTATTGATAATAGTTAAAGCTTTTGTAAAGTTTTTATTTACGTTAAAAATGTTTGCATACGCATAATCGGAACCATTGAAATTAGTAACAAGTGCTTTTTTGCCATAAAGCCCTTCAAATACCTCCACATCAATTTTCAGTTTTGCATCTATATTTGCAACATTACCAATGGTAACATTACCATCATTTGCTACCTTAAAAAGCCCATTTTCATTAGAAGCTGTAAAATTTAAAATGTTTTCATTGTTATTGACATTATACGCCTTTGCCGCAATTAAATCAGTGCTATTCAGTGAAGGAATAAGATTTCCTATTCTCAATTTTTGTCCATATATTGTTCCAATCACATCCAAATTTACTCTTGGAGTATTTGTGTTAATGCCTACAAAAACTTCTGGACATTTCGTGTAAATTTTCTTTGGCCCATTCATCCATGTTGGATTGGCAAGATAATCACCCACACAGTTTTTCGAAGAATTGTATAAGGAATTGATTAAATAAGTAGCCATTTGTTCATGACTAGCCTTTTTTAAATTGCCATTGTTGTCAATGATGATAATTTCTTTATCGTCAATCGGAACATAATCCAGATTTGGTAATTGTAAATTTTCACGAAAAATTGCAGAACCATTTACATCTAATTTTGAAGCTGGAGTGGTGGTTCCGATTCCAAAACTTCCATCTTCTGTAATGCGGATTCTTTCCACATCATTAGTTCTAAATTTTAAAGGAAATTGGTTTTTGGTTCCAAAATAATGGTTTTCATCGGCAATGTTACCATTTATTTTCCACTGCTGGTTTCCGTTGCCTTGGTTTGTGTTTTGAGAAAAACTGATGTTGAGACAAATAATTGTCAAACAATAAATAATTGCAGTTAGATTGTTTTTTTTCATCGATATAAAGATATAATTTTTCTGCGAATATCAAAAAAAAAATTTTTAATAATCATCGAAATATTTTAACAATTTTTTGTTAATTCTACGCTCTATACCTACATTTAAGCCCAAATTAAAACGATCATCATTTGGTATAGGATATAAATCACTTGAAGCACCCTCATACACATCTAAATTAAATTTATAATTCAAATATAATTCAGAATAAAAAATATAAAAGGTAGAGATTTTTCTGGAATAGCGCAAACCAAATTGAAAAGTATGACCTACTTTATCAGCAAGGAAGAGATTTCTATCATTGAGTATTTCTCCGTTTTTGTAGGTTTTTTTTATCGAATAAGCAAACGAATGAATAAAAAGTAAGCCAAGATTTAGAGAAAAGATATTCCGATCTTTAATGACAACCCTTCGATTAAAACGAAAGGGAATATAGAGGTAGTTTATTTTTTCATCAATTTTTTCTAATTTCAACGTTGGATCAGGAAACGCAAAAGAATATTTTTTTGATGCGTATTCAAAACCTAATTCAAATTTAAAATCCGCAAAATACTGACTATAACTAATTCCACTGGAAATATTCTTAAAATCACCCCACTCAATTGGTTTTGAATTTTTCGGGAGATTTAATAGGTACAACGGGTACCCCACTTGAACATTAATAGTTTGTGCTAATATTTTGTTATTTAAAATTATAAGTATAAAAATAATTAAAATGTGTTTCATTTTTACAATTGTATTTCCCATTTAAATTAATTACCCCACAACTATTGTTTTTCTAATCTTTCTTGGAGGTTATTCAATTTTTTATTTTGTTCTAGTAGATATAAAGTCAATTCCTCCACCTTTTGCAGCAATATTTTATTCATTTCAGCTAAGTCAGTTCCATTTTCTAAAACTTCTTTTTCAGATGGTACACTAGGCAAATGTTTATTGATTCTAATAAATGTTTCCAATTCATGTAAGGGCATTAATTGATAATCTTTTTCAAAAACAAAGTCCGCCCAATAATCTTGGTTTACAACAATCTTTCTTGACCTTAAAGCACCTTGGTTATCAACTTTAAGTATGATTTTTTCTGCATTTTGAACCACAAAAAGATTACTATTATCTGTATTTGGTAAATCAGAGGTAATTGTAATTTTTCTTGCAATTGTATTACCTAAGTTATCAACATTTAATAAAATTCTGTCAGAATTTTGAATCATAAAAAGTGCTCCCACTTCACTAGCAGTAGACTCAGAATTAATATTCACTCTCCTTACATTCGCCGTTCCATCGCCAAACAACACAATGTTTTCTTTGTTTGTAGTGGTATTGAATACAGCCAAGGCTTTTGTTAAATCTTTATCTACGTTAAAAATATTTGCATAAGAATAGTCACCCGCAGCTGTGTAGTTACTTACAAATGCTTTGTCTCCAGATGCTCCAGCATTCATATTAACACTGAATTTTGCGTCTGTACTTGTTGATGTTCCCACACTTACCTTTCCCGTATTTGCCACATTTAAAAAAGAAGAATTATCAGCACCTAAAATAGTAAATGCGTTTTGATTAGGCAAGCCATTTGTTGCTTTACCAACAAAAGTATAGTTTTCAATTTGATTTGGGTTTATGTTTCCAAAAGCTATTTTTTCAGAATAACTTGTACCTAAAACATCTAGTTTCACCCTAGGGTTTTCTGTGGCAAGCCCCATATTCCCTCTATTATTCATTCTAAATAAAACATCATTATTTGATCCTAAAATGTTAAAAATATTTTTGTTAGGGTTGTTATTGTAAGCTTTTCCCGTAAATAAATTATCGCTAATTGCACTTGGATCAATAGAACCAAATGACAGCTGCTTGCCATAAATTGTTCCCTCAACATCCAAATTTACTCGTGGAGAATTTGTGTTAATTCCTACAAACACCTCTGGACATCTGGTATAAATCTTTTTTAAGCCATTCATCCAAGTTGGATCTGCTTTGTATTCATCTGTACATCCTTTGGGTTCATAAAACAAATCGCCAAAACTTTGTGCTAACTCATCTTGGCTCACTTTTACCAATTTTCCATTTGGCTGAATTAATAAAATACTTTTATTATTTAAATTTGTTACCGTGTCGATGGCTGTAAAACGCACATCTTTTTCTACCTTAAAATTCTTTTTTTACACGAATATCTTTATTAACTAAGATGGAATCTTTTACCACTAACATGGAATCGATACTCACTTTTCCGCGAACAACTAATTTTTCTGTTGGGTTTATGGTTCCAATTCCTACATTTCCACTTTCTTGCAAAATGTTTTCTTGTGCCTTTACAGTACTGAATCCTAAAAACAACAAAATTAGGGATAAAATAATTTTTTTCATCGATATAAAGATATAATTTTTCTGCGAATATCAAAAAAAAAGCGATTTTAGCAAAAATTTGATTAACAAATTGTAAAAAGTTATTAACCTCAGTTCGATTGTAAAATTGAAATTCAGATTGACATAAAAAACTG
>CAZHLZ010000368.1:0-3570 GCA_964532475.1 uncultured Chitinophaga sp. | reverse complement strand
TGCTTTCAAATGGACCCGGTGACCCAAGTGTTATGACTGATCAAATTGAAAAAGTGGGTAAATTAGTAGAATTGGACAAACCAATTTTTGGTATTTGCCTTGGACATCAAATTTTGGCTCTTAGTCAGGGTCTAAAAACTGAAAAAATGTTCAACGGTCATCGTGGAATCAACCATCCTATCAAAAATTTAAAAACTGGAAAAGGTGAAATCACTTCTCAAAATCACGGTTTTGTGGTTTCAAGAGAAAGTGTTTCAAACAATGAAGCGATTGAAATTACGCATGTTCATTTAAATGACAATACCATTGCAGGAATCGAATTAAAAAATAAAGCAATATTTTCAGTGCAATATCATCCTGAAGCATCAGCTGGACCTCACGATTCACGCTATTTATTTGATCAATTTATTAATAATATCGAATCAAGCAAAAATTAATGCGATATTCCTTTTCCCATAACTCCTTTAGGGGTTAAACATTTTTAACGGTGGATGAAATCTGCCGGGATGAGCCAAAGAAAAAATAGTTTTGGCAAGTGTTTTTGCTCAAAAACCATGACAAAACTAAAATTTTCTAAAGATGCGGATAAGAATAAAATTAATATCTTTGTGCAAAATTCGTTTTTAAAACTTATCAGTCAAAAATATGAGTAAAATAACAAAAATCGTCGGAAGACAAATTTTGGATTCGAGAGGAAATCCAACTGTTGAAGTGGATGTACATACTTCAAACGGAATTATTGGTAGAGCAGCTGTTCCATCTGGAGCATCAACTGGAATTCACGAAGCAGTTGAATTACGTGATAATGACGTAAATATTTACATGGGAAAAGGCGTTACTCGTGCAGTAAAAAATGTTAATACGGAAATTGCCGACGCTTTACTAGGAAAATCTATTTTTGATCAAGGTGATTTAGATAAAATCATGTTAGATTTAGATGGCACAGAAATAAAATCTCGTTTAGGTGCAAATGCGATTTTGGGAACATCTCTAGCGATCGCTCGTGCTGGAGCTCAAGAAGCAAAATTACCTTTGTTTAAATATGTTGGTGGAGTTGGCGCAAACACAATGCCGGTTCCAATGATGAACATCTTAAATGGTGGGTCACATGCTGACAATTTAATTGATATTCAAGAATTTATGGTGATGCCCTTCGGAGCTCAATCTTTTTCAGAAGGATTAAGAATGGGAACTGAAATTTTTCACCACTTAAAAAAAGTATTAAGCGCAAAAGGACTTTCAACTAATGTTGGAGATGAAGGAGGTTTTGCTCCTAATTTAGGTTCAAATGATGAGGCTATTGAATACGTAATTCAAGCGATTGAAAAAGCAGGATACCGCGCTGGAGAAGATGTTTACATCGCTTTAGATGCAGCTTCTTCTGAGTTTTACAAAAATGGAAAATATGTGTTTGAGTCAACAGGTGAAGAAAGAACTTCATCAGAAATGGTTGATTATTGGGCAAATTGGACTGCTAAGTATCCAATTATTTCTATTGAAGATGGTTTAGCAGAAGATGACTGGGCTGGATGGAAAATGCTTACCGAAAGAATTGGAAATAAAGTGCAATTAGTTGGAGATGACTTGTTTGTTACGAATTCAAAAAGACTTTCAAGAGGAATCAACGAAGGAATTGCAAATTCAATTTTAGTGAAAGTAAATCAAATTGGTTCTCTTTCTGAAACCATTGATGCGGTTCAATTGGCAACACGAAGCGCATACAGCTCAGTAATGAGTCACAGAAGTGGTGAAACAGAAGACAGCACCATTGCAGATTTAGCGGTGGCATTAAATTGTGGACAAATTAAAACAGGTTCAGCTTCAAGAAGTGATCGTATGGCGAAATACAATCAATTACTTAGAATTGAAGAAGAACTAGGAAAAGCAGCATATTACCCAGGGAAAAATTTTAAATTCTTGAAGTAATCACAAATCATATTAAAAAAGAGAAAAGCTTGTCACATTTGGCAAGCTTTTTTTGTTATTTAGATTTTTGAAGCTTTTCCTGCTTTCCATTTCAATCTTTTCTGTTTTGGAAAAACAAAAAAGGATTTACATTGGAATCAGGGCTAGGCATTATGTATGAAAAAACCTTTCTTTTTAAATGAGAGAATATTCAGATTATCAAATAAAGGTACTATTCCTTCACTATAGTTAAACTTTTGATCCCTGCCTTTGTTATAGCGCTTAATAAATATAAGCCAGCATTTGAATTGATTGAGACTTTTGATTCAGAGCCTATTTTTCGAACCGAAAAATCAATTGTTCTTCCACTAAGGTCAGTTATTTTTAAATCCTCGTAGTCAAAGTCTATTGCGAATTCATGTGAAAAAGGATTTGGATATACAACTAATTTTGATTCGCTCAATTCATCAACATTAAGTTCACACGAAATCACTTCTGATAAATAACTGCTTCGATTTGCAACAAATGATTTTAAGCCAAAAACAGTTTGACTTCCCATTGGACCCCCAGAAACACTCACGTTTCCTTCCACATTATCTATGAAATTTTGCGTGGTGTACATTTTTAAATTGTCATTTGTTACATGAGTCTGAATTAATGATTTTATCTCATCAATTTTTGTATTCATGTAAGTTGGATTGAAGTAATTTGTCATGATGTTACACATTTCATCTTTATAAAGTGCGTACAAATTTGTGTTTGCAAAGATTTTACTTGCGAGTGGTCTATTTGCAGCTACGTAATTTGGTGCAAGGTTTTCCAAACTTCCCAAGCCAGGTCCACCAGTGTATAATCCAAATGATTCATTTCCGTCCCATTTAATCCATTCCCACTGACCTGTTGTTAAATTATGGTATAAATAATAATTTCTTGCCGAATTTAAATAACCATCTAAACTAGAAAACAAATTATCTAAGGCAAAAGATTGAATAAGCTTACTTTGATTCATTTTTGCGTTTAACCCTGCCTCAAACTGGGCATCAGAGGAACTATTGATAAAGGCGATTAAATCAATTAGATCTGACCAGTCATTTGTGTTCTCATTCGTTTTTAGCTCATATCTTGAGTAATAAGAAGTTTGATCTGCACCATAATTCATTAGATCAGCTGGGGTTGAACCCGCAGTATTGTCTCCAGCTTTAAATAAGTTTCCTTGATCATCCATTATTGCCCAATCTAAAAATTGGTCATCAATCTGTTCAACATAGGTATAGAACCCCCAAAATGTGCCGTTCATGTATATGTTGGCAAAATTTATTCTTGGAGCTGGAACACCCAAGGTTTTACACAGGTCAAAAAAGATTTTTTCACGCATAAAAGTTGGATCTTTAAAGCCATTATTGAAGTTTAATTTTTTTAAACCATCGTAATTTTGACCAGTTACCCACTGATTTATATCAATTTTAAATGACTTTTTATTTCCCGGATGACCGTAACTAGAGTTCCCTTTCAGTCGAATGGCAACTGAATCAAGCACGGTAACACCTAAATTGTCTGTTATTTGTATGCTTGCAGCCATCATATCCTTTTCCAAAGGATAATTTGCAACTAAACTGTCCCAAAAACCTGTTTGAGTGAAGTTTATGTCAACTCGAATAACTTGAT
>CAZHLZ010000367.1:0-3604 GCA_964532475.1 uncultured Chitinophaga sp. | reverse complement strand
ATCACAATTCCATCCATCTAATTCTTTGTAAATTGGCTTAATTTCAACTCCATCGATGTCATAAGGCATGTAATCGTAAAGTTTTCCATCAATTTCATAATGCGTACAAACTTGAATTTTACTAAAAACACTCAATACATCCGCTTTCATCATGGATAATTCAGTCACGCCGTTGATCATGATGGCATATTTAAGCGCCGGTAAATCTATCCAACCACATCTTCGCGGTCTTCCTGTGGTAGAACCAAATTCACGTCCTTCTTTACGCATTTCCTCTCCCACTTCTTCCAATAATTCTGTAGGAAAAGGACCGCTTCCAACTCTTGTGCAATATGCTTTAAAAATTCCAATTACAGATCCAATTTTTGTTGGAGCAACTCCAAGGCCTGTGCAAGTTCCAGCTGTAATTGTATTTGAAGAGGTAACAAAAGGGTAAGAACCAAAATCAATATCTAACATGGTGCCTTGAGCTCCTTCAGCTAAAATCTTTTTTCCTGCTTTTAATTGCTGATTGATAAATAATTCGCTATCGATACAAGTTAATGTTTTAAGTAATTCAATTCCTTCAAAAAATGCAGGTTCTAATTCACTTAACTGGTATTCAAAACCTTCGTGATGTTTTAAAATCCCGACATGTTTTTCAACTAAAGCATTATATTTTTCTTGGAATTTAGGCGAAAAAATATCACCTACTCTTAATCCATTTCTACCCGTTTTATCCATGTAAGTTGGTCCAATTCCTTTTAAAGTTGAACCAATTTTATTTTTTCCTTTGGCTGCTTCCGAAGCGGCATCTAATAAGCGGTGTGTTGGCAAAATCAAGTGTGCTTTTTTAGAAATCACTAGATTTTTTTTGATGTCAATTTTGAAAGGAGCTAATTTTTCAATTTCTTGTTGAAAGATTACTGGATCAATAACTACACCATTTCCGATGATGTTTAACACGTTTGGTCTAAAAATACCCGATGGAATTGTGTGTAAAACATGCTTAATTCCTTCGAATTCAAGTGTGTGACCAGCATTTGGCCCACCTTGGAATCGTGCAATAATATCGTATTGCGGAGTTAATACATCTACAATTTTCCCTTTTCCTTCATCTCCCCATTGAAGACCTAATAAAACATCTACTTTCATTTAATAATTGTTTAAAACCTTTTTAGGTTTCGTTTTACAGAATTTTGTTCAAAATTGAACTCTTTATTTAATTATTTTTTATGCTTGAACTTTGCTTAAGGCCTCGTTAACATTAGGCGATAAGGTGAAAATTTCATTCAGTTTAGAAATTTTCAATAATTTTTCTACATTTCCTTGAACTCCGCAAAGAACGATTTCCCCGCCAACATTTCTGATGCGAGTAAGTGAACGAATAAAGAAATTTAGACCTGAACTTGTGATGTATTCCAATTTGGAGACATCATATAAAAAAGATTTTTTTTCGTCAGCGATTTCTTTATCTAAGGTGCTAAGAATTTCTGTTGTGTCATCTGAATTGTTGATTTTTCCTTCAAAAGAAAAAACGACAGATTGCATTTGATGTTCAACTTTAATAGTAAGGCTCATGCTTATTTGGTTTTATTTTTTACTCCATAAAAGTAAAGTGAGTGATGTTGTATACTAACGCCAAAAACTTCTTCAATGGTAGCTTTAATTGTTTGGATTCGTGGGTCACAGAATTCGATTACTTCGCCCGTATCGGTGCAAATGACATGATCGTGTTGTTTTGATCCGTGCGATTTTTCAAATTGCGCCATGTTTTTCCCGAATTGATGTTTACGCACCAAATTACAAGCAAGTAAAAGTTCTATCGTATTGTAAAGCGTGGCTCTAGATACTCGATAGTTTTGATTTTTCATCTTGATATACAAAGACTCAATATCAAAATGCCCTGTGTAATTGTAAATTTCTTCTAAAATATGGTATCTCTCAGGCGTCTTGCGATGACCGTTCTGCTCCATATAAGCTGAAAAAATGTTTTTTACTGTTTCTTGTAATTCCTCTAATGCCATGTTTTTTATGGAAAGAACAAAATTAAGTATAAACTTCGGGTTTAAGGCTATTTTTAGAATTATTAATCAACAAGTTTATTCACAATTCAAAAAAAAAGCTACTCTTTCGAATAGCTTTTAGTAAAATCGTTCATTTAGATTATAAATCTGTTGGGATTTCTACATTTTTATAAGACTTTGCCTTTGGTTTCAATTTGTCGATAAAGACAACTCTAAATTTTTCACCATCAGGAGTAAAAATCATTTCTGAAATTCCGTTTGTAATTGTTGGAGGCGTTTTTTTAGCATTGTAGAATTTTTTGTCCATCAATTCATAAGTGTCATCTTTATATTGCAAGAAGATTGAAACGATTACACCATTCTCTACACGTGCTTTGCCTGATACACAACTTGAACCTTCGGAATCAAAAAAACTGATAATAACGTTTCTGTGCATGTCGTCAGAAATAGTGTACGAACCTCTTTTTGTGAAGGCATCTTCAAGTCTTTTAAAACAGTCTTCATTTTGTGCAGAAGCCCCTAAATAAGTGAGAAGCGTAAAGCTTAAAAGTAAAAATTTTTTCATTTTTTTCTTGGTTTTATGAGTTTCCTCGGTTTCAAATATACTAAGTTTGTTTAAATTATTGTCCTTCTTTAGCGAAAAAAAATTAATTTTGGCAAAAAAGAATTCTATGACCACAAATCAAATAGCAGACCATTTTTATCAATCCTTAGAAATTTTGCAAAAATTTAACACTTCTGAGAATTTTGAGAAGATCGAATTAGCAGGAAAAATCACTGTCAATTCCTTAAAGTTTGGTGGAAAAATTTTCAGTTGTGGTAATGGTGGTTCTATGTGTGATGCCATGCATTTTGCAGAGGAATTAACTGGGAGATACCGTGATAATAGAAAAGCAATTCCTGCAATTTCGATTTCCGATTCTAGTCATATTTCATGTGTATCAAATGATTATGGATATGAATTTATTTTTTCACGTTTTTTAGAAGCTTGGGGGCAAGAAAATGATGTTTTATTAGCGATTTCTACCTCAGGAAATTCCAAAAATGTTTTAAATGCGATTCGCACTGCAAAAGAAAAAGGTATGAAAGTGATAGGTTTGACAGGGAAATCTGGTGGTGAAATGGCAGATTTGTGTGATGTTGAAATTAGGGCGCCATTTTCAGAATATGCTGATCGCGCGCAAGAAATTCATATCAAAGTAATTCATAGTTTGATAGATTATATAGAGAAGAATTTGATCTAAAAAAGCTTTTATTAGAAAAATAGATAGAGTTTTCTGACCACGCTAAAAGCACCGTTGATAAAAAGTCATAAATGATTCACTTCAGAAAGCAATCGGAATCGAAGTGTTTCCCCTTAAGTTGTATGTGGATAAATCGATCAGGAAAGACAAGAAAGTGGATTATTAAGGGCTAAACAACAACAGAAATTAGTCTTAATTTTTGTCATAAAAAAAATAAATGATGCAAGGTTTTTTCTTATCTACTCTCAAAAACCTTGCACTCAATTCAAATTTTACTGATTTAATGTTTTGATAATCAAATTCTTGCTGTTTATTTTAGGCAACCTCGCTACGCTCAGTTTTCAGCAGACCCTA
>CAZHLZ010000366.1:0-3624 GCA_964532475.1 uncultured Chitinophaga sp. | reverse complement strand
TCATTGTTTCTAAGCGGTCTGAATCCAATTTTAATAATCGAACTGAGGTTAGTAGCTTAAATCTCAATTATTAACTGGCTAATTCTTAAACAAAACTTTTGCTTTTTTTGTATCTGAGGATAAAAAATTAACAATTTCTAATGAAGCTTTAAAATGAATTTTAACTGAAATTACTCGAATCAAATATTCCTTAAATTTTCACGAATAGTTTTCATAAATTCAGAAGCAAAAACGAAGTCTGTCACCTCTTTATTGTCAGATTTTATTATTGATTTCGAATCACCTTGCCACCAATTTTTTTCAAGGTTCTATGAATTTGGGCAAGTCCTAAGAGAATAAAAAATGAATCAAACATTTTATACCAAATACACATAATAAATAGTCCGAATAAAATTCAGTATTATGCCGATACAATTTGAAAAGTTTCCAATTTATTGGACACTATTGAAAATGTAATCGGTATTGCTTGACTTTTGTTAATAACTTTTTACAATTTGTTAATCTAATTTTTGCCAAAATCGTTTTTTTTTTTTTTGATATTCGCAGAAAAATTATATCTTTATATCGATGAAAAAAATTATTTTATCCCTAATTTTGTTGTTTTTAGGATTCAGTACTGTAAAGGCACAAGAAAACATTTTGCAAGAAAGTGGAAATGTAGGAATTGGAACCATAAACCCAACAGAAAAATTAGTTGTTCGCGGAAAAGTGAGTATCGATTCCATGTTAGTGGTAAAAGATTCCATCTTAGTTAATAAAGATATTCGTGTAAAAAAAGAATTTTAAGGTAGAAAAAGATGTGCGTTTTACAGCCATCGACACGGTAACAAATTTAAATAATAAAAGTATTTTATTAATTCAGCCAAATGGAAAATTGGTAAAAGTGAGCCAAGATGAGTTAGCACAAAGTTTTGGCGATTTGTTTTATGAACCCAAAGGATGTACAGATGAATACAAAGCAGATCCAACTTGGATGAATGGCTTAAAAAAGATTTATACCAGATGTCCAGAGGTGTTTGTAGGAATTAACACAAATTCTCCACGAGTAAATTTGGATGTTGAGGGAACAATTTATGGCAAGCAGCTGTCATTTGGTTCTATTGATCCAAGTGCAATTAGCGATAATTTATTTACGGGAAAAGCTTACAATAACAACCCTAACAAAAATATTTTTAACATTTTAGGATCAAATAATGATGTTTTATTTAGAATGAATAATAGAGGGAATATGGGGCTTGCCACAGAAAACCCTAGGGTGAAACTAGATGTTTTAGGTACAAGTTATTCTGAAAAAATAGCTTTTGGAAACATAAACCCAAATCAAATTGAAAACTATACTTTTGTTGGTAAAGCAACAAATGGCTTGCCTAATCAAAACGCATTTACTATTTTAGGTGCTGATAATTCTTCTTTTTTAAATGTGGCAAATACGGGAAAGGTAAGTGTGGGAACATCAACAAGTACAGACGCAAAATTCAGTGTTAATATGAATGCTGGTGCATCTGGAGACAAAGCATTTGTTAGTAACTACACAGCTGCTGGTGATTATTCTTATGCAAATATTTTTAACGTAGATAGAGATTTAACAAAAGCCTTAGCAATATTCAACACCACTACAAACAAAGAAAATATTGTGTTGTATGGCGATGGAACTGCAAATATGAGGAGAGTGAATATAAATTCTGAATATCCATCAGAAAATAGCAGCACATTATTTTTAATTCAAAATAACGAAAAAATGCTTTTTAAAGTTGATAATCTTGGAACTTTAAGAGCTAGGAGAGTTTTAGTAAACCAAGAAGAATGGGCAGATTTTGTTTTTGACAAAGAGTATAAGTTAATGCCTTTAAAAGAATTGGAAACGTACATTGATAAAAACAAACATTTACCTGATGTACCAAGCACACAGGAAGTACTTGAAAAAGGTACAGATGTGGCAGAAATGAACAAAATTTTATTGCAAAAAGTGGAAGAATTGACATTGTATTTGCTTGAGCAAAACAAAAAGATGGAAGAACAAGCAGCAGAAATATTGAAAATTAAATCTGTATTGAAATGAAATTAAAGTACGTGTTATTTTTTGTTTTTTTTGGTACAATTATTATATCTTGTAAAAAGCACAATGACGAAGACCCTTGGTATCCTCATTTTCAGCATTTAAACGACCGATTGGAAGGTGAATGGGAGCTTGTTGCATTAAAGGTTAAAGAACAAGTACTTTCTGATTATAGTAAAGATGATGTGTTTGAAAATTATTCTTATTTTTTAGATATTGACACAACTAATATTGCTAAATTTTTCAAATTTGTACCAACGGCAAAGCAATCTAAAGTAGAAGGAAGAGGGGATTTATTTGTTAAAACCAAAAGTATGAAGGAGTACCCAGAACAAATTGGAATTTGTCTTTCATTGTTGCTAGATTTAAGTGACACAAATGTTGCATTGGCTAAGTTGAAATATGAATTTAGAGAGGGTTCTAACAAGAATTATTTTAGAATTAGTTTTGATGAGATAGTTCCTGTTGCTAATTTAGCTCCCGAGATTCCAACATTTAAGCCTGTTGATGGTTATTTTGTGTTTAATAATTTTTACATAAAATCATATGTAGACTTTTTAATTAAAAAAGCGACAAAAAAAGAATTAATTCTATACTACGGGGTACCATTAGATCAAGGTTTAGGTGCAAATGGCAAATATAGGAGGTACCGATTAACATTTAAAAAAACAACATGAAAAAATTTATTTTACTACTGTTTTTAATTATATGTACAACTAGCATATCGCAAACAAGTGACCTCAATCTTCAAAAATATTGGTACTTACGTTGGCGTTTAAAAAACTATTTTATGGTGGTAGGACCAAATTATGGTGAAGGTTATCCTTTTGGGATTAGAGGTTGGTATGGCTATAATTTGAACGGGGGTGATATTCCCAATTATTTAGCAACCTACTTTGGAGTTTTGGCAACCGAAATAAGGCTTTTAAAGAGTAAAGGCTTAGATTATTCCGAAACCAAACGAGAATTATATTATGCAATATATGCCCTTAACCGTTTAGATGATTGTGAAACGAATTATCCTTGGGGTGGTTTTGACGAGAATTTGTATTCTGATGAAGCATTCCCTAGTTACTTAATTGGCGATTATGTTCCAAATCCTTCAAATTTAAATGGAGCTTGCCTAAGATTAGATGCTCCTAATAATTTTGTATATAAAAATTACGATAAGTTGCATAAAGATCTCGACAAAAACTTCACAAATAATAACCCTGGGGATCCTCCCGTTTTATCTTATGGCGAAATAGGAGGCTTATTTAATGAGGGCATAAATCCTCAGTTTAATAATTGCATAACTTGTGGTTTTCAAACTTTAGAGCAATATCTTAGGTCTGAAGATGCAGATGTATGTTGTGGTATCTTCCCAAATTTACCATGCCTCAATGATGAAACGCCAGATTATTGTACTGCTTTAGAAAGGGTTAGGTCTGCCTCAATGTTAAGTTTAGACCATATTTCAAGTTTATATATGGGTTTATCTTTGGTGGTACATTCATTGGATGAAAATGAATCTTACGATGGTTTAGCTTTTCAAGATGGAGAGAGTTCCTTTGTGAAGGAAGCACAAA
>CAZHLZ010000365.1:0-3642 GCA_964532475.1 uncultured Chitinophaga sp. | reverse complement strand
CCTACTAATAATATTATTAAGTTCAAATTTCCTGTATTCACAATTCACAATTCGAGGAGAAATTAGTAGTAAAGACTCCATTGATTTTTCTCTCTGTAAACTTGGATTAACTAACGAAAACAAAGCAATACCGATCAATTCAAAAGGAGAATTCAAAATCGAAACGAAACTAGAAAAATTTGATTTGCAATGCTCATGTATTGAATTTGAAAAACAAAAAATTACTATTGAATCTTCTGTATATGATGGTAAAAAACTTATCATCGTTCTCAAAAAAAAATCAAAGGAATTGGAAGAAAGTATTGTAATAGGAACGATTAAAGAAGTAAACCGTCTTGAAAACCCAATAATTACCGATGTTTACGACAAAAAGTTCTTCACCAAAAATCCTTCACCCAATTTACTAGAAATGATGGATCGCATGAATGGAGTGAGACCACAAGTTAATTGTAATGTTTGTGGAACCGGAGATATTCACTTAAATGGCTTGGAAGGTCCATACACATTGATTGTTTTGGATGGAGTTCCAATTGTTGGTGGCCTTTCATCAGTGTATGGATTATCGGGAATTCCAAGTTTTTTACTCGATCGAATTGAGATTACAAAAGGCCCAGCTTCGAGTGTTTATGGAAGTGAAGCTGTTGCAGGTGTAATTCATGCTTTCACGAAAAAACCAACTAAAAATCCTGAAATTCAAGTGCAAAATTTTACTACAAGTCATTTGGAAACTAATACTGATTTGGGGATAAATTTACTGCTTGGAAAAAAAATACATTCCTTTTCAAGTTTGAACCATTTTTATAATCATTTAAAATTGGATCAAAACAAGGATAATTTTACCGATATCCCAATGCAACATCGATTTTCTGCTTTTCAAAAATTTCAATTTGAGCGCAAAGACAAAAAAATCTTCACCGTAAACGGAAGGTATTTGCAAGAAAAACGTTGGGGAGGTGAATTAAATTGGAATGAAAACTTTTTGGGTGGTGATAGCATTTACGCAGAGGCAATCAACATTGAACGAGGTGAAATAAATGTTATGTATCAATTGCCTGTAAAAGAGAAAATATTAATTGTAAGTCATTTGAATTTTCACCAACAACGAAGTTTCTATGGAACAACTCAATTTGACGCAAATCAAGAATTAGCATTTTTCCAAGCAACTTGGGATAAAAAACACAAAAATCATCAGTTTTTTTCTGGAATTACTTACAGAGAAACACATTATGACGACAACACCTTCTTAACCCAAAGTTTAGATTCAATTCCAAAAAATCAAAAAATGATTACACGAATTCCGAGTGCATTTTGGCAACACGATCTAAAAATTAAAGAAAAAACAACTTTACTTTATTCTCTTCGGGCAGATTATCATTCGGAACACAAATTTATTTTTACTCCACGATTGGCTTACATGCATAAATTAAGTGATAAACTTCAATTGAGAATTCATGCTGGGACAGGTTTTCGAATTGTAAATTTATTTTCTGAGGATCATGCTTCCTTGACAGGCTCTCGCCAAATTGTAATTACAGAAAATTTGAATCCCGAAAGGTCAAAAAGTATCAATGCTTCTTTTTCCTACTTGAAAAAAATAAGGGAGAATTTAAATTTCGAGATGGATGTTCAAGGTTTTTATACTTACTTTTCTAATAGAATTGTGCCAGATTATTTAACAAACTCCAATCAAATTATTTATTCCAACGGAAAAGGTCATGCACAGAGTTTAGGAACAAGCATTGATTTTAAGTTGACGAAAAATAATCACTTTTCTTTTCAAACAGGAATTACATTTATGGAAGTAAATTCTGTTGAAAATGGCATTAAGGAACAACAATTGTTAACAGAAAAAGTGAGTGGAAACTACACATTAACTTATACTTTTCAAAATTTTCCATTCACAATTGATTATACAGGAAATGTTATTGGTCCGATGCGATTACCAATATTAAGTGAATTAGATCCAAGACCCGAATTCTCAAAAACCTATTCAATTCAAAACATTCAATTCACCTACAAAACCAAAAAAGATATTGCGTTTTTTGGAGGAATAAAAAACATATTAAATTGGACTCCAGCCAAAAATATTCCTTTTTTAATCGCACGAAGTTCTGACCCTTTTGACAAAGGAGTTGAAACAACTACTGAAGGAACAATCCTAGCAACAAATTCAAATCCTTTTGCATTGAGTTTTGATCCAGCTTATGTTTACGCTCCGAACCAAGGAATTCGTTTTTTTATAGGAATAAGAATAACTTTCAAACAAAAAAAGATGGACATTTAATCCATCTTCTTCCTGTTTTTCCAGTAATTTAAGTAAGTGGAAAAACTATTTTCTTAAAATTATTTTTTGACCAACCGTTACCTTTTGGCTAGTCATATTATTTAATTTCATCAATTCTTCCACTGAAACTCCGTTATTTACAGAAATGATGTACAAATTATCTGTACTTTCAACTATATGGAATTTTTTATTTGGATCAAAAGTTAATTTTCCTTTCGTAGCTTCCACATTCTTATTCACTGAAACATTCGTTGCTCCGATTTTTTTGATAACAAATTCTGTTCTTCTGTTCTGTTGGTGTTCTTCCTCAGAACAATTTCTAGTAACAACTTTTCCTTCACAACCACAATCATTGATTAGTTTAGCTTCCCCATAACCTTTTCCATAAATTCTTTCTGGTTTAGTGATTTTCGCTTTGATATAAGCTGCAGATGCTTTCGCACGTTTATCAGACAGTTTCATATTGAAAGCCATACTTGAACGACAATCGGTATGTGAACCTAACTCAACAACCATATTCGGATATTCATTCATGACCTTCACAATTTTGTCCAATTCAATCTGCGCATCAGGACGAATGTAAAATTTACCCAAATCAAAATAAATTGGTTTCACATCAATTAATTTCGCTAAGTCACCTCCAATCGTCATTTGACCAATACTCAAATCAATTAATTCATGAATATTAACAACTCCAGGTTTAAGAATCTTATGTTTAAAGTTAACAGTTTTAGTCAAATAACCTTCTTTTGCAATTTTGATTTCGTAATTTAATTCATCTCCCACTTTCAACTCTTTCATTTCCTCTTTAAAATCACCTGATTTTGGTGTGATTAAGCTGAAAATTTCTTGATTTAGTTTCAAATCTTTTATAGATAAGTTTACACCTTCAAGTGGTAATTTATTTTTATTATCACTTACCAAACAATAAAGTGAAATTTCAGGAATTTTTTCTAACTCTAAGTTTGAAACTAATTTGTTTTCAGTCAAATCTTTTGTTGAAATTGAATTTTTTGCAAGATTGTATTTGTCTTTACTTGTTTCAATGGTATACTCTTTACCTTCATCCAATAAAAATGAAAATTCACCCTTCTCATTAGTTTTGACGGTTTGAATTATTGTACCAGTAGAATCTTTCAAGTAAACTTCAACTCCTGAAAAAATTTCTTTGGAAGCAAGTTCCTGAACAAATCCAGTAAGTTCAATGCCAATTTTAAATGGTTTTTGTAGATTGAAAGAATAAATATCGTCTTCTCCTTTTCCACCGTCTCTATTGGAAGAGAAAAAACCATTCATATTATCCTTTGTAATGATAAAAGCAAAATCATCACGACTGCTACTAATTGGTTTTCCAGCGT
>CAZHLZ010000364.1:2275-3647 GCA_964532475.1 uncultured Chitinophaga sp. | reverse complement strand
CCACGTACTGGGCTTAAATTTTGGGCTTTTTTCTGCTAGTTCCCTAAATGTTATACCCAGTTAACCTTATTTCTGCCATAAAACACGAGATTCTTTAAGTTCAAATTTTCCTTTTATTAAATTCCCATTTTCAAGTTTTTCTATTCTTAAATTTTTGTCTATGGCTTTCATTTCTATTGGTATGACAAATTCAGATGTTCTGATATTAAATAAACCGTACAATCCATCTTTTTCAACGATTACCAAATTATTAACGACAGTCTTCATTATATTAGAATAGTCAAAAAAAAGTTGTGTATTCCCTTTGTAGTCGATGATACCAAACTTACCTTGTTTACTTAGTATATACGTTGCGATGCTATCGGTCGTGTAAATAAATTCTGACTTGATAGGTTCATACTCAAATGGGATAATGATAGCCCCAGTTTCTAAACTAAGCAATCCCCAGTTTCCTTTTATATCTTTGGCACTAATAACTCCAAATTTAGTATCATCTTTTTCTTTATAAAAGCTGTAATCACAAGAAATAATTTCCTTTTTTTGTTTGGTATCAAATATGCCTATGTTTTCATTTTTTACAAAATAGTATCTCTCATTGTAACTCGACTTAGTTGGAATATTTAATCCCCAAGCATTTTGATAGGTAGCCTCATTTATAAGTTCTACACCGTTTGTGTCAACAAAAACAAAATTAGAATCGTCATAACTACTCTTATAAAGCATAAAAACTCCATAATCGGAATATGAATAATTCCTGTAATAATTGGGATGGTGTGGTCTGTAAATAAATGGAATCACTATTTTTCCTTGTGCATTTATTACTCCTGCTTTTTTAACTGAATCTTCGAGAATGATGAAATTATCTTTAGAGGAGGCTTGTGCTTTCTCATAAATAAAGGGAGTTATTGTGTCTCCAAGATAATTTACAACACCATACTTAAAATTTTCATTTACAAAAGCAAATCCTCCATTAAAGTGTTTAAAGAAATAATCTGTTTGAAATGGGACTATTATTTTGCCATTTCCATCAATTACTTTTTTAGACCCATCAGATGAAACTAAAATCAAATCTTCTTTTATCAATTCAAAAAAAGTTCCTCCCCGATAGCTAGCAGTACTCATCGCTGAAATGAATTTTTTAGTGTTAAAATTGAATAATAAGGAAATCGTACTTCTTTCACCTTTTATGTAAATATTGATATGATTTCGAGTAAGATTTGGATTTGCTCTTCCCAAATATTCTTCATTATGTTCATCTTTGATTTCATAAATGGAAAATGAGAATTTACTGTCGAATTCTATTTTTTTCTCCTCCTTTCCTTCAACAGTATTGAATAGAATAAATGATTTTCCTTTTTGAATCATCAAGTAA
>CAZHLZ010000364.1:0-2265 GCA_964532475.1 uncultured Chitinophaga sp. | reverse complement strand
GGTAGTTTTAAGTTGTAAATCGAATCGATAATTTCACAGTTTTGATATTTATTTACCACTTTTCCATTTTGTCTATCAATAAGAGATAATTTCCCTTTTTTATCCTGCACAATCTCATATTTAACAAGAGATTGTGCAAACGAATGCTTACTTATTACTAATAATATTATAAGGATAGTAAAATATTTCATTTTTCTGTAATTTTAGTTAGTATTGTTGTTCGGTAAATTGGGTATAACTTACTTATAGGTCTCACTTTATGAGACCTATGCAACACATTTTGTATTAACAGGTCTTGTTTTATGAGACAATATTTTTTCAAATGTAATATTTTTTTTACAAATTATCAAATGGTGAAATGATGTTTTGAATATTTTTTGTGCTCACATGAGTATAAATCTCTGTTGTTCTACTGCTATTGTGACCAAGTAATTCTTGAATGTAACGCAAATCAGTACCAGATTCAAGTAGATGCGTAGCGTAACTATGTCTTAACCAGTGTAATGTAACGGGTTTGGTGATTTTACATTTTGCTAAACTTTGTTTCAAAACATTTTGCAAACTCTTTTCAGAATAGCGTTCCCCACTATTTTGACCTTCAAAAAGCCATGTTTTTGGTTTATACATCAGGTAATATTCTCGTAAACTTTCGATCAACTTGTTTCCAATTGGAACTATGCGGTCTTTTTTACCTTTAGACTGTCGAACCATAATTAAATTTCGATCTGAATAAATATCTTTGAGTGTAAGATTGAGTAATTCACTTCGTCGTAAGCCACAGGCATAAATCAAACTCAACATCATTTTATGTTTCAAATTAGTTGGTGCATTCAAAATTGCTTTCACTTCCTCTTTACTCAACACATTCGGCAATCGATGCTCTCGTCTTGGGCGCTCAAGAAGTTCAACTGAAATTGATTTTTTTTCTACTACTCTAAAAAATAACTTAATCGCATTGACCACTTGGTTCTGAAAACTAGCAGAATACTTGTTTTTTAATATGTATTCGTTGTTGAAGGTTTCTACATCTAAATTTGTAACATCCGAAATGTCCTTGTGAGCATAAAACCGAAGAAAGATTGTTAATGCATCCGAATAAGTAGAAATTGTATTTTCGCTGTATCGATTGGCACTGAGGTAGTTCTTGAAACGCATAATTGCTGTCTTTTGATCTTCCGTTATGGCTGGTAAACTGTGAAATGGCTTGGCTACACTTTTTTCTTCTTGCTTTTGTTGCAATTGAGAATAATCAATCCAAATTTTACCTCGTAAGACTTGAAATAAGTGACTTTTGATTTTCGATTCAAAAGGTAAAATCCATGCATTTTGTGACTGGCTCAATCGAATTTGTGGGAAATGTTCTTTCAAAATTGCTTGTATTTCAGGATTTCGCTCAAAATAAAGTGCATATTTTGTTTCCTCCCGATAAAGGATAGATTTGAGTTGTAAACGATTCATTTTTTAGGTTTTGTAATACGAATATACAAAAAAATTGTATAATTACAAAATAACTTGAATGTATTGTCAGGGCAAACTCATACTTTTTTACATAAAAGCGAATTTTAATTTAAAGTTTAAGTAAAATCAAAGTTACTTACTAATAGATTTAAACTACTGAAAAACAATCATCTATTCTTACTTTTTTCATTGCCAAAAGAGCAAACTTGTTTGTGAAGACGAAAAGTGCTTTGGCAAAAAGCAAAACTTTGAGGTAGTAAGCAAAAAGTCTAGTCCTATTTGTTTCTCAAAACTTTCATTCTTTGCAAATCGATAATTTTCTACCGATAGCTATCGGCAGAGCTTGCAGCTAATTGACTTCGTCGCTGCTCCGCGGTCAATTATTAGCGATTTCCAATTTCATTTTCAGTTTTTCACAACAAAAATGGACAAAAAAACGTCCCACAACAAATTTACAGATAAAATTTAAATCTATTTTCCTAAAAAATTAAAAGTGTGAGTTTGCCCTGAATGTATTGTTAAGGCAAATTAATACTTTTTTGGATATTTATCCCAAAATTAAAATAGCTTGTTAGCCACGAATAGTAATGCTTATCTGCAAGGTTCCCCAAAGTTTAGTTTTGGCATGGTTTTTATTTCGACAGGCTCAATAACCACAAAAACACATTCCAAAACTAATCAATTATTCTTATTTACGACGGATTATCATCCGTCGTAAAGAGATTTGACTCCTCTGGAGTCATGAAGAAAAAGATTAATAACCTCAGTTCGATTATTAAAATTGGATTCAGACCGCTTAGAAACAAT
>CAZHLZ010000363.1:0-3654 GCA_964532475.1 uncultured Chitinophaga sp. | reverse complement strand
TGTCTACACCTTTGTCTTTTGCAAATTTTTCCACATAATGGTGAAAGTTACAAATCAAAATGTATTGACCAAAATTCTCTAATTTTTCACCTGTATAGCGTGGTAACCAATTGTCTACTATTTCTTTTTTTGTCTTCATATATTTTTTATTTTGATGTCTGAATTTGGAAGAATAAAACTAATATGTAGGATGAATTTTAGTTTATTCTTTCACAAATATACAAATAAAATGTCATTTTTTAACATAAAGTCCGCCTTTCAAAAGGATTTTTTCTTCTAACAAGAGATAATTTAATCCTTTCATAATCTCAGATTCCTTAATTAAATCGATTTTGCTAATAATTTCATTTAAGCTCATTTCCCCTATTAAATTTTCATTAATTATAGCTAAAATTTCAGAAAATGAATAATTTGAATTTATTTTCGAGCGACAATAATCACATTTTCCGCACTCATCAGTTTCTTGTCCGAAGTAAGAAATAAGGTATTTGGCTCGACAAACATTTGTAAGCAAAAGATTTTTCATTGCCTTCCAACGTTTATCAGCTATTTGTTTTCTATTGAAATAAACCTCTGCGTTAATCGAAAGGTAATTGTCTGGTAATCTTTCGTGCAAAAATGTCACCAGCGGTAAATCAGATTTCACAACTAAATCAATGATTCCATTTTGTTCCAAAAATTTGAGTTGATTCATCAACTCGGCATTTGAAATATTTAATCGTTTGCAAAATTCTCCTTCATGAATTTCAAAAAAATGATCAAATATTCCAGGGTAAGATCTTGAAATTAAAGTGATTAAGTTGGAAGTTTTATCGTATTTTATTTGGAAGTTATACAATTCCTTATTTCCAACGTTGAATTTTAATTTTGTTGCCTGAAAAAAGTTTTCTGAGAAAAGTAAATCTCCATTCATTTCCAATAGCTTCAAGGATTTAAATGTGTCGTAGACATCGAGTCTGAATTTTGAACAAAAATCCTTAATATCCAAGTTGTAACTTTCATTTTCTCCCGAACCAATTGCCAACTTCAAGTAATTGCAAAGTGCTCGGTAAGTTAGTTTTATGGTTTCAATTTCAGGAAATAAGCGTTCATTCTGTTCGTCTGCATCTTGAATATCAGCTTGTTCATAAAATACAAATGTTCTTGATTCCAAGCCGTCACGACCAGCCCTTCCAGCTTCTTGAAAATATGCTTCAGGATTGTTTGGAAACTCATAATGAATCACAAAGCGGACGTTAGGTTTGTCAATTCCCATTCCGAAGGCATTTGTTGCAATCATAATGAGGGTTTTATCGTTGAGCCAAGCTTCCATCATGCTTTCACGAGTGGCCTTGTCTAATCCTCCATGATAAATTCCAACTTGGTATTTTTGACTCATTAAATAGTTGGCAATTTCCTTGACGCTTTTTCGTTTTTGACAATAGATAATGCCAGTTAAACCTTGAAATTTCGCTAAGGTTTTAGTGATTGCATTGAATTTATTTTCGACAGGATAAACTTCGTAACTAATATTTGGACGAGAAAAATTAGCTTCAAATCGCTGCACATTTTTTAATTCAAGTTGCTTGATGATATCCTCTTTTACCTCTTGAGTCGCGGTGGCAGTTAGAGCAATAATTGGAACTTGGGGTTGTAGTTTTCGTAAATCTGAAATTTTTCGATAGGGAGGTCTAAAATCATGACCCCATTCTGAAATACAATGTGCT
The DNA here is from genome assembly GCA_964532475.1 of uncultured Chitinophaga sp. GTDB lineage: Bacteria > Bacteroidota > Bacteroidia > Flavobacteriales_D > Crocinitomicaceae > M2408. The sequence goes on along the minus strand of CAZHLZ010000363.1, from coordinate 1,948 downwards.
TCATCGACCACAATTAATGCGATTTTCATCAATTTAAAGCGCTCGATAAACAATTTTGTTTGTAAACGCTCTGGTGATGTGTAAAGAAAATCCAAGCCTCCAAATCGTGCATTATCAAGTGTAATGTCTATTTCTTTGTAACTCATTCCACTTGTGATTGCCTTCGCACGAATACCTTTTTTTTGAAGTTGTTCCACTTGATCATTCATCAAAGCAATAAGCGGCGAAACTACAATGCATACACCTTCTAGTGCTAGTCCTGGCACTTGAAAACAAACAGATTTCCCACCTCCAGTTGGAAGTAAGGCAAGTACATCATGACCATAAATAACTGCATCCGCAATTTCTTCTTGCAGTGGTCTGAAATTATCAAAACCCCAATATTTTTTTAAAATTTCTCTACTTTGTCTCAAACTGAAAAATTGGAATTGTTCAAAATTAAACAAAAATGGGGATATTTTTTTAAAATATTAGAATAAGCGAAAAAAAATAAATATATTCGCAGAATAGAATTCGAAACAAGCACGCTATGTTACAAGACACATTAAATGTAAAAGTCAATCTTACTACAAACTCTAAAATTGCTCAAGTTGATTGGGAAAATTTACCATTTGGAAAAGTTTTTTCAGACCACATGCTTGTGATGGAATACAAAGATGGTCAATGGCACGAGCCAGAAATCATGCCTTTTGGTGCAATTAGTTTTCATCCTGCAACGTCAGCAATTCATTATGGTCAATCAATTTTTGAAGGTTTAAAAGCCTATAAAAATAAAGATGGCGAAGTACGTATTTTTAGACCAGATATGAACGCAAAACGTTTCATTGAGTCGTCTGAACGGATGTGTATGCCAGTAATTCCTGAGCAATTATTTGTAGAATGTGTGCGTAAATTAGTTGAAATCGAACAAGATTGGATTCCTAATCGTAAAGGTTTTTCTTTGTACATTCGTCCTTTTATGTTTGCAACAGATGAATTTGTTGGAATTAGACCATCTGATACTTACAAATTTATGATTTTCACTTGTCCAGTTGGTGCTTATTATAGCGAGCCAGTTCGAGTGAAAATAGAGGAACATTACACACGTGCTGCTGAAGGTGGAGTAGGTAGGGCAAAGGCTGCAGGAAACTATGGCGCTTCTTTATATCCTGCGAAACAAGGTCAATTAGCTGGTTTTCACCAAATGTTATGGACAGATGCTAAAACCCACGAATACATTGAAGAATCAGGGACGATGAACGTGATGTTTGTAATTAATGATGTATTGGTAACGCCGTCTGAAGACAGTGATACAATTTTGAGAGGAATTACAAAACGAAGTGTCATTGAAGTTGCGAAATCGTGGGGAATGAAAGTAGAGGAAAGAAAAGTAACTGTAAAAGAAATTGTTGAAGGAATAAAAAATGGTTCGGTAACAGAATGTTTTGGTGCTGGAACAGCTGCAACAATTGCACATATTTTTAAAATGGGATTCAGAGAGGAAACTTTAGAATTAAATCCAATTGAAAATAGACCTTTCTCCCTGAAAATGAGTCAATTTTTGGATGATTTAAAAGCTGGGATTGTAGAAGATACTTTTGGTTGGACTTTAAAGGTTTAAAATATATTCAAAGAAAATGATAATAGGAAGCAAGTTATTTTTAGCTTGCTTTTTATTTTTTCATTATAAACGATAAAAAATCAAAAAAGATATGTATTTTTGGAAAAACGATTTAATATTATTTTGATGAATTTTAAAATTTCACATACAAATTTATACACAGTAATTGTTTCGAGTTGCGAAAAATTAGATATCAATACGTCATCCGAATTGAAAAGTGAACTCGTGTTACTCAATAAAAACGGGATGAATAATATTGTTTTGGATTTGAGTAAAACACTTTATTGTGATTCATCAGGATTAAGTTCTATTTTAGTTGGGAATAGACTTTGTGAAAATGAAAAGGGT
>CAZHLZ010000362.1:0-3661 GCA_964532475.1 uncultured Chitinophaga sp. | reverse complement strand
AGGTATTACATCAAATTATTGAAGATGGCAATTTAATTTCAACAGATCAGTACTCGAACGCTCTTAAAGAACAAAGTGATTTAACAAAAGAAATGGATTCCATGTTTAGTGAATTTGATGTGTTAATCACACTCTCTACATCAGGAATAGCTCCTAAGTTTGGCATTGCCATAGACCCTCCTGATACATGTTTGATTTGGACAATGTGTGGGTTACCGGTAGTAAATGTACCTTTATTTAAAGAAGGTAAGATGCCTTTTGGTTTACAGATTGTTGCAAAAAAATATTGCGATTATAAATTAATTTCTTTTATAAAAGAACTAACAGAAAAAAGTATTTTTCCCGAATTTAGTGAATTAAAAATTGGATTTTAGTTTTGCTAGTGAAAGATAAAATATTTTCTATTCTTAAGCAAGAAAGGTTTAAAAATTTTTTCTTTTTTTCTTCTGCAAGTTTTATTAGTGCTTTTATTAGTATTATTACTTTGCCTATTTTTACAAGTTACATGTCTCCTGATGAATTTGGGATATGGAGTTTTGCACTAACCTTCAATAGTTTTGTCGGTACAATTATTGTGTTTGATTTACATAGCTATTTTTTAATTGAAAACTCTAAAGGTGAAATTGATAAGAAACAGGTATTGAGTACTTTAGTTTCATTTTCTTTTTTTTGGTCAACCATTCTAATTTTATTATTTGTTGGTTTTGGGTTTTTGTTTTTTGATAGTCTGTTTAAAGGAATTTCGTTTTATCCATACATTTTATATATAATAATATCTAATCTGTTTTTATGTTTTTCATTGTTCTTGCAAATTATTTATAGAATTGAAAATAAACCCTTTTTTTATTTTTTGTTTTCAATTTTTCAATCTTTAAGTTCAGTTTTCTTTTCCTTAATCGCTGTTATTTATTTTCTTCATGATTCACAAGGCAGAATTTTAGGCTTTTCATTTGGTTTGCTAATTAGCGGTTTCATTGCATTTGTAATCTTGAAAACAAAATATTCATTTCAATTTCAAATAGATAAAACTTTAATTAAAAAGGCATTAAAATTTTCAGCTCCATTAATTCCTTATTCAATTGCTTTGTTGAGTATGGATTTTTTAGATAGAATTTTTATCGAGAAATATTGTTCAATCAGAGATTTAGGATTGTTTGGCTTGGCTAGTCAGATAAATACAATAATATATTTTATCTTTATCTCTTTGATAAGAGTGTATGAGCCTTCAATAATTAATTGGGTAAACAATGCTAAGCATCAAACCTTAAATATTTTTGCTTTTAAGTATAATACTATTCTATTCGTTTCAGTTGTTTTATTGATGATTTTTTCAGGTTTTATTATTCATAATTTAACGAATGATAAGTACGAAAATTCAATTGATTTAATCATAAAACTTTCACCTTTTTTCTACTTTAAAACCTTATCATTATTGTTAGTTACAATTTTAATTTCAAGCTTTAAGACTTATAAAACAATGTATATCACTTTGTTCTTATTGATGTTGTATTTAATTTTTGGATTTTATTATATTCCACAATATGGGATTGATGGTATGATTTTGATAAAAACAATTATTTCAGGAATAGGATGTGTTATTGTTTTTTTATATCTGGGTTCAATAAAATCAAACTATAAGTTTATTTTAAATTTTGTGTTTACAAGTATTCTTATTTTTATTTTTACATTTGTGATATTTAATTACAGATTATATATTTAAAAACACATTTTTTTATTAATTATTTTGAAAATAAAATCCGAAAATAAAGTTTTAGAATTTTTTAAGATTATTCATGATTTTGAGAAAAAACATGATTTATTTACGCTGAATAATAAAGGTATATGTGAATGGGACATTGTAAGAAGTAAAGTGATTGAAAATTTATTTTACAAATATTTTATCAATGAAACCTATTATGAATCGAAAAGTGAAATAACAAAAGTTAAACTAAGATTCGTTACAAAAGTAAAAAAAACACTCATATGGTTGCTATGGTTTTTAATTAATGAAATAAATTTTTATATTTCGTTAAAACCCAAAAAATACATTTTTTTAAAAATATCTAGATTTCAAAATACCAAAGGTGTGAATGATGCCGTTTCTGATGAAATTTATGATTGTTTAAAAGCAGATTCGAATGAATTTGAAACCTTTAAAAATAAACAAACTGACATTGTTAAACTTGGACATATTTATCAAACGTTTCACTTGTTTACTTTTAAGAATTTATATAGAAAGTTTAGGTTCAGAAAAAATAAAAATTACTCGTTAACTGATAAATTACTTTTAGAATTCCCTAATACAAAAACTGAAAATTGGAATGAGCTAATTCAAAAAGAATTATTAGATTTCGAGATAGAATATCGTTTTGCAAAACGAATATTTAAAAAATCAAAGCCTAAAGGCTTTTTTTTTACAGGTATAGCTAAAGGTTATACTCAGGCAGCAAATGATTTAGGTATTGCTGCAATAGAGATCCAACATAGTCCATTAAATGCAGCAGATATTTTTTATTCCTATAATAAATTAATATCCTACGAAAATATTAAATCCTTACCGAAATTTTTATTGGTTAATTCTAATCTTTGGGAAGAGAGAATTTTTTATCCACCCAAATTTATAAATATTGGTTCAAATTATTTTTTCAATAGTAGTTTTTTAAATGAAAGTTCGAATGAAAAGAATACAATTTTATTTGTCTCTGATTTAATTAATAATGCTTTAATAAAAAATTACATCAAAAAAATTATTGCTACAAATAAATTCAATTTAAATAAAATTGTATTTAAACTTCATTCAGCTGAAACAGCAATATATGAACTTACAAAAAAAGAATTTCAAGAATATAAAAATGTCGAAGTTATTTTAAATCAGAAAAACATTAGTGAATTACTTGATGAGTCAATCGTTGCTTTTGTGATTTATTCAACGGTTGCATATCAAGCGATTCAAAAGGGCGTTAAAGTAAATGTTTTGAAGACAGGATATTACGAAGGAGCTTACGATATTCTTGGATTAAATTCTGTTAATTTAGTTGATTTAAATGCTGATATTGATGAGTCATTATTAATGATAAATAGACATAATATTGAATCAATTATTTTTTTTGAAAAACTGGAAGTTCAAAAATTAATGGCATTTATCAAAAATGAGTTAAATTGATTAATATGATATACACTCAGGAAGCATATGTTTTATTTATCAATACTTTTTCTATTTTATTGTTATTTTTTTGATATGTTTAACATCGATTTTTTTCATAGAATAACAATTTAAATTGCATGGGTTTACATCGCTTTATTTATAGAGGTAAAATAAAAATGGCTATTTATTTTTTTAAATTTTTTTATAAAAAAGAATTTATAAAAATGGGTAAGAACTCTTTTATTTATAAACCTATGAAGATAACCCCTGAATACATTTCATTTGGAGATAATATTTATGTAAATGATTTTGCAAGGATAGAAGGTATTGACAAATATAATGATAAAACTTTTTCTCCTTATATAGTTTTTGATAATGGAGTTTCTGTCCAACAAGGCCTACACCTTACTTGTGCTAAGTTGGTTAAAATCGGAGAAAATACAGCCATAGCCGCTTATGTTACCATCACTGATATCAACCATAAATACACAGATATACACATTCCCCCTGAAAATC
>CAZHLZ010000361.1:0-3669 GCA_964532475.1 uncultured Chitinophaga sp. | reverse complement strand
ATAGGCAAAATGACAATGAGCCTATAGGTGATACATCTTTAAAATTGGGATACTATGATGATATAGTCTTAAAAAAGGATTCTTTAATTCTTTTTATTGAAGGAAGTGATTTCTATGAATTTATAACAGAGAATATTCACAAATTAACTCTCTTTAATAGTAAAACAAATGAAATATTATATGTGTTACATTTTAATGATGGAAACTTAATAGGTTTATCATCAATTTTGAAGGATAAATTTAATGTAGTTGGCGCAACTGAGTATTTTTATTTATTTTATTTCACTAAGCAAAGGTCTTCAATTGACGACTTGAATGTATATGATTTATTTAATATTGCATTTTTTGAAAAGTTGATTCAAGAAAAAAGTCGTAGTGATAATACCTATGTAAAACACGCAAGACATGATGAATTTTTTGAGAAATATGTTTATAGGTAGTGTAGTCAATGGTAGTGTATCAAATTGTCTGCTAAGAAAATTCTCGATTGATTTTCAGTGTTTTATTTCTTGAAATCTTTCAAAGAATAAGTAAAAATAATTTTTTCAATTAGACATTGTGAAGGTTTATTTTGAGATCGTTCGTTAGAATTCGTATATGAAGCTCAGCTACCTATAAGATTTTATTAGAAAAAAGCTACGAAAATTAACTTCGTTGCTGCTTCGCGGTCGTAGCTTTTTGATTTACAGTTATTTGCATTTTTAAAAGAGTTCGATTAGTATTTTTTCTTGTTGAAGTAAAAAATTGATGGGCAATAATGATATCCTTTTTTTCAATTAGATCATTATCAATTTATTTTAAGAATTAATATTCAAAAATGATAAACTATATTTGTTGTTTATATTTTGTTAGCAATTTATTTTACATGCAGCCTTTTTATTTTGCTTTCTTCTTTCAATTCCAGCTTCCTTGTAAATCGCTATAAAATCTATTTCTGGGTTTTTACTATAATAACCTCAGTTCGATTGTAAAATTGAAATTCAGATTGACATAAAAAACTGTTAGTCAAGGCGTTTAATCGAAGGTTTAGCGGGCTAAATCGAGATTGAACAACGCTGAATAACTGATTTTTATGCAAAGCATATTGTTATCCCACTGATAAACAACGATTTACTTCAAAACCCTTTCTTGATTTATCCCGATAAATCTTCAAAAGTGTTATTCGTAACTCATTGTTTCTAAGCGGTCTGAATCCAATTTTAATAATCGAACTGAGGTTAATACGTTTCTTCTGGAGTATAAACACCAAGGGCATACTGTGCAAGTTCATTTTGATAAGCATTTAGCCAAATTTTAAACTCTTTAATCAAAACCGTTTCATCATGTATTGGTTTGAGGTACAGATGTTTGTATTTGGTATATTACACTGTCTTTTCAGTAAAATCTCCACGCCCCGACGGAGTCCGGAAAGCCCGCATGAGTGCAGCGAAGAGGACTTGCAGGCGGAGGCGGTTAAGGCGCCCATAGAAAAATAAATTTTTTATCCTATGTTACATTTTTTTGCTTTCAAATCTTTCAATTTTCCGTAAAGAAAAAAATTCGAACTTTTTGATGTTTAATTCTAACTCAACTGCTAAAGTCTAATCCCACCAACAAGTTTAATCATGTAAAATGTTTGACGATAAGCCAAATCGTTGAAGCGAATGGATTTATTATCAAATTCTGTTACAAGGTTTATAAACCAATTATTGACATTGTAGCCAAGGTTTACGCGGATATCTAATCTTGGCGCAAGTCCAACAAACGTGCGACCAAAATCAAATCCACCGTAGTTTTTAATTTGAAGCACAGGACCGAAACCGAACATGGCGGAATATTGCCAATTTTTGTAACGGTTGACGTAAACATAGCCTGGAATTAAGCCAAAGTCATTTGCGAAAATGTATTTTGAGCTTGTTTTTGTATTAGACAACACTGTTTTTTCAAAAGGAATGAGACTTGTGTCATTTATTAGTCCGTGGGCATTAAATGTTGTTTTGATATAAAATGACTGCTCTTTACTTTTATACATGGCTGTTTCACCGCGCAAGGCATTGAGGATGATTTTTTTATTATAAAATCTCCAAACATTGACTGATAAACTTTGAGCCTGTAATTTGTTTGAAATGAAATGTGGATTTGAAAATTGGTTCAAGGAATCATTCCATTTGTAAGCATTTTTGATGGCATAACCGACGTAATCATGGTAATCGATGTCAAAAAATCGCTTTTTGGTTTTAAATTCGAAGCCTAAATCAATGTATTTGGTTTTTCCAAATTTACTGACAGGTTTTACGTGTCCGGGTAAATTAAGTGCCAAACGTATTGCAATCCATTTGTAAGAAAATCCAATTCCTAATACTGAACGTAAATTATTTCTATAAAAAAGATGTTCCTTGTTTCCATTTGCATCCTTGAAATTTATTGAAAACGGTGCAGTATTAAATCCAAAATCTGAGTACCAAACTTTTTTTAGTCTGAAACTAATTATTGAACTTGTGTCCAAGGTTTTGTCTTTTTCTTGAGCAAGAAAATCCTTGCTTGCAAAGGAAAAAACAAGAAGTAAACAAATGAATATTCTATTTTTCAATTCCTTCTAAACCCAAAATAAAACTGTATTCCTTTGCCACTTCCTTTCGAGAATTTGACCTTCCAGATCCACCACCATGACCAGCATCCATGTTGCAATCCAATAATAGTGGATTTTTGTTGGTGCGGTATTCTCGCAATTTGGCAATCCATTTTAACGGCTCCCAATATTGTACCTGCGAATCGTGATAACCTGTTGTAATTAGCATCGCTGGATAATCCATTTTTTTGACATTGTCGTAAGGCGAATAATTCAACATGTAATAATAATAATCTTCTTCATTTGGATTTCCCCATTCTTCATATTCTCCCACAGTAAGCGGAATTGTCTCGTCTAACATCGTTGAAACCACATCCACAAATGGAACTTGTGAAATAACACCTTTCCATAAATATGGAGCCATATTAGTTACTGCTCCCATTAGTAATCCGCCAGCACTTCCGCCTTGCGCATAAATTTTGGAGGGATCACAGTATTTTTTCATCGACAAGTATTCTGCTGCATTGATGAAATCAGTGAATGTGTTGATTTTCTTTTGAAATTTTCCGTTTTGGTACCAATCTTCTCCTAAATCTTTTCCGCCGCGAATGTGAGCGATTGCGAAAACAAATCCTCGATCTAAAATACTCAAACGAGTTGGGCTAAAGGTAGCTGGAATCGTAACTCCATAAGAACCGTAACCGTAGAGTAGGAGTGGAGCCTTGCTTAAATCGATGCCTTTTTTGTACACCAAAGAAATTGGAATTAAAGTTCCATCATTTGCTGTTGCCCACACGCGTTTTGATTCGTAATTTTCAGACTTAAAGTTTGGGTCTAATTGTTTTTTCTGAAAGAAAAAATAGGAAATAGCAGCAAACAACCCCGCTGCAAATACACCTGACTGGTGATCGGTGGTTGCCAAAATAATAAATGAAAAGAGATAAAGTGCTTGTGCAGTTGCAGCGTATACTCTGCTCTTCCACTGTTTAATAAGTATCAAATAAATAAAAACAGAAGTGAGTGTTACTTCAATCGCTGCTGTGAAATAATAAAAATAAATATTGTTGCCTGATAATGCTAAATATATCGCAGAAAGATATGGAAAAATCGGGAAATTAGTA
>CAZHLZ010000360.1:0-3678 GCA_964532475.1 uncultured Chitinophaga sp. | reverse complement strand
GCTCAGTGAATTTAAAAGGGATCGAAAATTTGAAATACATATTAAAAGCTATAAAGGATTCAAAAGTAATTTCATTCAAACATCAAAGTTTTTATAACGACAAACCAAGACTTTCTTTTATCAAACCTTATGGTTTAAAAGAATACCTAAACCGTTGGTATGTAATTGGAGTGGTGCAAGGTTTGAATGAACTTCGAACTTATGGTATTGATAGAATTGAAGATCTAAAAATTACCGATAAGAAATTTACTCCCGATTCAAAATTAAATCCCTTGGCTAATTTTGAGCAAATTGTTGGAGTAGTTTATTCCTTGCATCCAATGACAAAGGTAATTTTAAGCTTTACTCCAGACCAAGGAAAATACATCAAAACACTTCCGATTCATTCCTCGCAAACAACCTTGATTGATTGTGAAGAAGAATTTAGAATTTCCTTATTTCTCAAACCAAACTACGAACTAGTGCAAAAAATAATGATGCACAATCAATTTGTGAAGGTGATTGAGCCTAGTTGGTTAGCTGATGAAATTATCCAAAGAACTAAAGAAACATTAAAATTATACAAATAAATTATTGAGCGCCAACTTTTGGCGTACACTTGATAGAATTTTGTCCCATAATCATTAAAACATAAAATTATGGAAACAAAATTGAAAAGTTTGAAAAAAGAATTCATGTACAAAAGTGAAATTCTTGAGAATGCACGAGTAATACTAAAGAAAGAATTTGTAGGTCTAGATTTAATTATTGATGAAGTTATTGAAGTAGTAAGCACCTGGTACACTTTAAATTTCATACAAGATAAACCTTTGATTGTGAATCTTTGGGGTTTGACAGGAACAGGAAAAACAGCCTTGGTTAATCGTTTGACAGAATTACTTCATATTGAAAACTCCTATTACCGTTTTGATTTGGGAGAAAAAACAGGATATAATTCATTTCACAACAAAATTTCTGATCTATGTGACAACAAGGATGATTCACCAATTATCATTGCCTTAGATGAATTCCAACATGCGCGTACAGTAAAAGGTCCTTTCCGAGAAGAACTTGAAAATGATGTCAATCGGAAGGTCTGGGATTTAATCGATTCAGGTAAGGTAAATTACTTTGATTGGAAAAGTGGCCTTTGGTCATTTGACAACAACATCAAAAGAATGAAATATCTTTTAAAAATAGGTATTGAAGTAGAAAAAGGTATGGTTATTCAAAATGAGGAGCTTTATTGTGCAGAAATGAATTTAACCTTTGACAAAGAAAAACCAACTGAATTTGTTCCAGAATCCTATTATGATGATATTAAAGAATTAGCGGGTGATGAGTTAAAATTGCAATTAGATTCAGAAGTAAAAGCACTTTTAAAAACCTTAAATGGAGCTCAAACCATCAAATTTTTAGAAAAAGTAATTAAAGTAGGTCAACGCCCAACAGTTAAACATTTTACGAAATCATTGATTTTTATCCTCGGAAACATTGACGAAGCTTATACCATGAGTGGAAATTTTTCTGCAGATATCGATGCAGATGAATTCCACAAACAATCCTTAAAAATCAAAATTCCTCGCATAAAAGCAGTTTTAAGACAGCGTTTTCGTGATGAACAAATTGCTCGCCTTGGAAACATTCATTTGATTTATCCAGCTTTAAACAGAATGGCATACACCAGGATCATCGAAATGGAAATTGAAAAAACGTTATCAACTTTGAAAGAATCTTTAAATATTTCTTGCACTTTTGATGAATCACTTGTTTCAACGATATACAAGGAAGGTGTATATCCTGTGCAAGGTGTTAGGCCTGTTTTCACAACAATTCAACATTTATTGAAAAGTAAGTTAAGTTATTTCGTACTATTTTTGGTGAAGTCAAATAAAAAAATCAATCAAATTCATTTTTCGGTGGTAAATGATGAATTAAGCTGTGCATATAAATTGAATGAAACTGTAATTTTTACAGAATCCTCCAAACTGACTTTAAATCTAAAGAAATTACGTAAAAACAGACAAGATGAACTCCAAACAATCGTTGCAGTTCATGAGAGTGGTCACGCCGTTTTATATGGTACTTTGATGAATAAAATTCCAGAAAATGTATATTCCGTTTCTAGTGATGACGACGCAAGTGGTTTTGTGTATGCGAATTTAAACAAAGATTATTTCTCTAAAAAAGAATTGATTCCCTTTGCTGCTTGTATGTTGGGTGGTATAGCAGCTGAAGAATTAATATTCGGTGAAGAAAACATTACCTCAGGTTCTAAATCTGACATTGAGAAAGTCACAGATTTAGTTTTTAAGGCACTAAAATCAGAAGGTTTTGGCAAAGATATCATTTCCTTCGGAATGTGCTTCGATCAACAAATCAATGCTGTACACTCGTTGGAAGAAATTGAAAACGAAGCAATAAAAATCGTGCAAGAAGCTAAAAAACTAGCATTTGAAACACTCACCAAAGAAAAAGAATTATTATTGGTATTATCAAATTTTCTCTCAAAAAACAGTTCAATTGAGAAAAATCAATTGGCGGTGATGTTTGAAATGTATGCAGAAACAAAAATTAACACCAAAGAATCAAAATTTTACCGTGATAAGCTAAACCTTGAAATGGAAAAATTAATTGGAAATCAATCAGAAATCGAAAATTTAACTAACTTGCTTCCGTTTCAATTAAATAAAGACACTAAAAATGACTGAGTACATTAATCTGATCCTTCAACTCAAATGGACTTGGAATAAATTATTTAAAAGGAAATTTACATGTGTAAATTTCCTTTTAAATCTAGTGCTTTTGGTAAAAATTAAAAGAGATATTTTTAAATTGCTGAAAAAGGGAAAATTAATCTTACCTAAATATTAAATAAGTTGTTAAACTAGTAATTCGCTATAAAAATTTTCAATAGTGGATTTTGAATCATTGAAAAAATTGTAATCTGCTCCGGCCCATTTCAATCTGTAATGTTGAAACCTTACTCCGTTCTCGAAAAAGGCACTAAATTTATTAGGAAATAAGTAAACTCCAAAATTTTTACCCTTCCCAAAATCCCATTCATTTTTATTAATTAAAGCAATGAAGTAAGTATAAAGTTGTCTTTTATAGTTATCTTCTTTTGAAAGATCTTCTAACGAATGATAATTTTTCAAAAAACTAACAAAAATGCTTTGGAAAAAATCTTTACATGTATTAAATTGGCTAACTTCATCAATTTTATTTAAAAAATATTTACTTCTAACTAAATGAAAATCATCAGGATTATTGCAAATTACAGTTTTATGATTTTCATTGTAATCTTTTGTCTGATAGTAATCGGTCAATAACATTAGTCCCCATATATTACTTGATAAATGGTTTTCAGATTCTGCGGTAAGTTTTAAAAAGTTATTGTGAATAAAAATAAAATTTTCTAAACTAAAATCCAAATCATTAAACCTATCAAAGGTTTTTTCAAAAATAAATTCGCTTTTCATTTCTTTTGGACAATATGAGTATTGAATTAAAGGAGCTATTTTTCCATTTAATATTTTATTATTCTCAGCCAGCCATAAAACAGACTCGACATCTTCTCTTTTATGATAGTTTAAATAAATTTTAAATTTAAAATCTTCTTCTGGAGTTAGTAAAGATTTGGAAATTTTTCTATTATTAATAAGAGAAATTTTAGCAATATCATCATCAGATTCTAAT
>CAZHLZ010000359.1:0-3701 GCA_964532475.1 uncultured Chitinophaga sp. | reverse complement strand
CCTACTGGTACGTAATCTATTTACGTCCTACTGGTAAATATGAGGTTAATCAATTTAAAAAATATCATTATTTTCTACTCAACAATTCTTCAAAGCCTCCATTTTCATTTTTTTCACCATACTTGCCAATCCGTTGGATCTAGTTGGAGACAAATGTTCGTGTAAGCCAATATCGTTAATAAAATGTAAATCTGCTTTAGCAATTTCTTCAGGACTTTCATCGTTTAAAACCTGAATTAATAAGCCAATAATTCCTTTAGTAATAATGGCATCAGAATCGGCAGAAAAATTCATTTTTCCATCAATAAATTCAGAATCTAGCCACACTTTTGATTGACAACCTTCAATGATTCTATCTTCAGTTTTTTTATTTTCAGCAATTTTCGGTAAATCTTTCCCTAATTCAATGATGTATTCGTATTTTTCCATCCAATCGTCAAATAAGGAAAAATCGTCAACGATTGCACTTTGTTTTTGTTCTAAAGTCATTTTTTTGTGATGTTAGGACTTTAGGATGTTAGGATATGTCTTAACATCTTAAGGTCTATTTTTCTATTTTAACATGGTAATTCCCTTATCCACAGCAGTAATGATGGTGTCAATTTCTTCTTTCGTATTGTAAAAGGCAAAAGACGCTCTAACTGTTCCTGGAATTTTGAAAAAATCCATTAATGGTTGTGTACAATGATGTCCTGTTCTCACAGCAATTCCTTGTTTATCTAGTAAAGTTCCTAAATCAAAAGGATGAATGCCGTCCACAACGAAAGAAACAACACTTGTTTTTCTTCTTGATTCTCCAATAATCTTCATTCCTTCGAAAGTAGAAAGTAAATCTTGAGCGTAATCTGCCAACATCATTTCGTGCTTTTCAATGTCTTCAATGTTAAACTGAGAAACATATTCTAAGGCTTTTCCAAGACAAATTCCACCGGCAATATGAGGCGTTCCTGCTTCAAATTTAAAAGGAAGTTCGTTGTAAGTGGTTTTTTCAAAAGTCACTTTTTTAATCATATCGCCACCACCTTGATAAGGAGGCATCTTTTCTAATAAATATTCTTTTCCATAAAGTACACCGATTCCTGTTGGACCAAAAACCTTGTGACTGGAAAAAACAAAGAAATCGCAATCTAAATCTTTTACATCGATCTTTTTATGTTGAATACTTTGTGCACCATCAATTAAAACTTTTGCACCAACAGCATGCGCTTTTGCAATAATTTCTTTTACTGGATTTATAGTTCCTAAAGTATTTGAGATATGTGTAACTGCAACTAATTTTGTTTTGGAAGAAAGCATTTTTTCGTATTCATCAATCAACAAATCACCACTTAAGGAAATTGGAATTACTTTTAAAACACATTTTTTTCGTTGACACAACATTTGCCACGGAACAATGTTTGAATGATGTTCCATCGCTGAAATTATTATTTCATCGCCCTCATTTAGCAGTTCTCCATAGGAAGATGCAACTAAATTTATTCCATCGGTTGTTCCTTTTGTAAAGATAATTTCATCCGTTGAATTAGCATTGATGTAATTTGCAATTGTTTTGCGCGATGCCTCGTAATCAGAAGTTGCCTTTTGACTTAAATGATGCACTCCACGGTGAATATTCGCATTGTCTTTCGAATAATATCTATTAATAGCATCCAACACAGACTGTGGCTTTTGCGAAGTTGCTCCGTTATCGAAATAAATTAAATTTTTTCCGTATATTAATTGACGTAAAGCAGGGAAATCCTCACGAATTTCTCGAATACTAAATTTTCTTTTTGTGTTTTGTTCCATAACAGTGCAAAAATACGCATTAATGAAACAAGCTAAAAATTTTAAAGTTTATTTTTTGGAAGAAATAAGTTTGAATCCTTTTTTAGTGATTTGAAAATCTTTACTTTCTTTGGTGTGTTCTACGATACTTTCTTCCTCGTCAACAATGTTTTCATATTTGGCAGCAATTTTTCCAGTTTTAGAAATCTTCACAAACTGCGTCGAACTTGAAGCCATTGGTGCATCAGCTGCGCTTTCTTGACTTGCAATTTGCATTGTTTGAATCACCTTTCCATCAGCGACAATGGTTCCAAGAATGTGCGTGCCAGTATAATAAGGACAAGCTTCGTAGGAACTAAAATCAATTTTCCAAATCAACAAGGCAAGAGAATCACCAAACTCAAGTTTTGAAAGTGCATAACAATTGGCTTCCTTCATCATCCCAATATCCAATTTCGAAAGGTATTCCTCATACTTCTTGTCCAATTTAGCTTGTTCAATGGAATAATAATCGTTAAGATAATAAGAATTTGTTTCTGTAGAATTGTCTTTACTCACTTGAGAGTTTAGAAACTTCACTTCATCAATTTTAAGCACATTAAGTGTGTTATTTTTGGTGCTATCCTCAAAAAACTTCAAATTGAATTCCAGGTCAAATTTTTCTTGTTTAAAGTTTTCTAAAACTGACTCCAACTCTTTTGGGTATTCAATGCTTTTGGTTTCAATAATTTCATCCTGTTTTGTCTTACGTGAAGAACAAGAATTGAGCAACAGAATTAAGGCACTTAAAAAAAATATTAGTTTATTCACGTGTTTCTTTTTTACGAAATTAAAAAAAATCTTGGAAATTGACACACATTTTATTCTTTCACGAAATAAATAAGAAACTCTAGGTTTCCATCACCTCCAAGAATGGGTGATTCAATGTGATTTTTATAGCTAAAATTACTCTTTTTGCCTTCCGAAATTATTTTCTCAATGACTTCTGGATACAAAGATTTATTTTTAACAATTCCACCTTTAGAAACATTTTCTTTTCCCACTTCAAATTGTGGTTTTATTAAGGCAATAATTGTGGCATCTTTTTCTAAGAAAGGATGAATAAATGGAAAAATTTTCTCCAAAGAAATAAAGGAAACATCGATTACACAAAGGTCAACTTTTTCTGGAATAAGTCCTGAATTTAGTTCACGAACATGCGTTTTTTCAAGGTTTACAACACGAGCATCGGATTTAATTTTTGCATGAAGTTGATCCCTTCCAACATCGACACAGTATACTTTTTTTGCTAAAAAATGTAGTGCAATCTCTGTAAATCCTCCCGTTGAGGCTCCAATGTCTAAAACCGTTTTATTTTCAAAATCTAAATTCCACGTTTCTTTGGCTTTTAATAATTTTAATGCACCACGAGAAACCCACGGAATTTCTTCTTGAGTCATCACCAATTTTACATCAAGCGGAAACTTCTTACCTGCCTTTTGAATTAATTTTCCATTGACCAAAACTCCCGTTTCCTCAATGATTTTTTCTGCCCTTACTCGCGATGAAACTAATCCTCGTTGAAGTAATATTTTATCTAAACGTTCTTCGATTATTTCTAAATTTTTTTGTACAAATTTCTTAATTTATTTTGATTAAATCTAGTATAGCCTATTTTTCTTTGCGGGAGAAATGTCAAAAAGTGAAAAATTTAGACTTTTGAATTGCTGTCATAAATCTTTGAACAAATTTCTTTCTTAAAAATTTCATTCAAATTTGAAAATTAATTTAACTTTGTGTTTAGAAAATAAAACTAAAAAATTTAAAGGATAATAATATTGAATTATGGGAAGAGCGTTTGAATACCGTAGAGCTGCAAAAGAAAAACGTTGGGATAAAATGTCGAAATTGTTTCCAAAACTTGGAAAAGCGATTACAATGGCGGCAAAAGAAGG
>CAZHLZ010000358.1:0-3705 GCA_964532475.1 uncultured Chitinophaga sp. | reverse complement strand
TAGTTATAATTTTCAACTTATAACTACTAACTAAAAACTATCAACTAACTCAAACAATCATCATAACAGGATTCTCAATCAATTGTTTTAGTGTCTGTAAAAACGCTGATCCCACTGCTCCATCAACAACTCTGTGATCACAAGAAAGACTTAATTTTAAGACATTTCCTGGTACAATTTGGCCGTTTTTCACAACAGGAGTTTCTTTGATTTGACCTACAGATAAAATACAACCATTTGGAGGATTGATAATCGAAGTAAAATCTTCGATACCATACATTCCCAAATTAGAAACAGCAAAAGTTCCTCCTTGCATTTCTTCTGGTTTGATTTTTTTATCTCTTGCTCTTCCAGCTAAATCTTTAATTTCAGAACCTAATTGAGCAATTCCTTTAGTATCTGCAAAACGAACAACTGGAACAACCAAACCTTCTTCCACTGCAACAGCAACACCAATGTGAATGTGGTTGTTGTAACGGATAGATTCACCCATCCAGTCAGCATTTACTTTTGGATGTTTTCTTAAAGCAGCAGCAACCGCTTTGATAATCATATCGTTGAAAGAAACTTTCACTCCATCAACAGAATTAATTGCTTTACGAGCTGCAATTGCATTGTCCATATCCACTTCCATTTTTAAATAGAAATGTGGTGCAGAGAATTTTGAAGCAGATAAAGTTTTCGCAATCGCTTTACGCATTTGTGAATTTGGAACCTCTGTAAATGACTCAACTCCCGCTGGTGCCGCAGCAAAAGTCTGAGCCGCCGGAGTATATGGTGTGTAATGATCTACATCACGTTTTACGATTCTTCCTCCATCACCTGTTCCTGCAACAGCATGAATATCAATTCCTTTTTCTTCTGCCAATTTCTTAGCTAAGGGTGAAGCCACAACTCGTCCATTTCCATTTGAACTTGGAACGCTAACAGCTACTGGAGCCGCTTTCACTTCTGCAGCCACTTTTGGAGCCTCAGCAACTGGAGCAGGACTTACTTCTTTCTTTTCTTCAACAACTGGTGCAGCAGTTGGACTTCCTGCAGAAGCAAGAATTGCAGAAATATCTTCTCCTTTTTGTCCAATAATCGCTAACAAAGTATTTACTGGAACAGCTTTTCCTTTTTCAACACCAATGTGTAACAAAACACCATCGTAAAAAGACTCAAATTCCATAGTTGCTTTGTCTGTTTCAATTTCAGCAAGTACTTCACCTGAAGAAACAGTATCACCAACTTTTTTTGACCATTCAGCAACAACACCGTCTGTCATGGTGTCGCTTAATTTGGGCATGTAAACAATTTCCGCCATAAATTTTATTTTTAAGCCCTGAAAAATTATTTAGACTTTGTCGTTATTAACAAAATAGAAAGTCTTCATTTACTTGATGTAAACTCATCTTTTCTATTTTATTAAACCTAAAATTCTAAACTTTTTTCAACGCAATTTAAATTTCTAAATTTTTAATTCTTAGTTCTTATATTCAACGATGTAAGGATAATCCGTTTGCGTGTAAACGTCTTCATACAATTCATGTGGTTCTGGGTAAGGAGAGTTTTCAGCAAATTCTACTGATTCTTCCACCTCTTTTTTAACCCAATCTTGAATTTCAGTAATTCCTTTTTCATTTAACCATTTATTTGCTTTGATAACGTCTAAACAGTGATCAATTGGATCTTTTTCCATCCACTCATTTACTTCTTCCTTGGAACGGTATTTTTGTGGGTCAGACATTGAATGTCCTTTATAACGATATGTTCTAATATCTAACAAGGTTGGTCCATCACCTCTTCTTGCTCTATCGCAAGCTTCCGAAATAGCCTCATGAACTGCTTCTGGAGACATTCCATTAACAGATTTTGAAGGCATTTCGTAAGATAATCCAATTTTGGATAAATCAAGAACATTAGTGGTTCTTTCAACTGAAGTTCCCATCGCGTAATTGTTGTTCTCAATGATAAAAATCACTGGTAACTTCCAAATCATGGCCATATTAAAAGTCTCATGCAAGGCACCTTGACGCACAGCTCCATCACCCATCGAAACAAAGGCAACATTGTCTGTCCCATTGTATTTCTCTGCAAAAGCAACTCCTGCACCCATGGCAATTTGAGCACCAACGATTCCGTGACCACCCATGAAGTTTTTTTCTTTGTCAAAAAAGTGCATTGAACCACCTTTCCCTTTAGAGCAACCAGTTTTACGACCGTATAATTCAGCCATTAAAACTCGTGGATCAGTTCCTAATCCCAAAACATGTGCATGATCTCTGTATGCGGTCATGTGTTTATCTGTTGGTCTTGAAGCACTTACTGTACCAGCAACGATTGCCTCTTGCCCAATATATAAATGGCAAAAACCTCCAAATTTTTGTTGGATATACAATTGTCCCGTTTTTTCTTCAAATTTTCTCATCAAGAGCATGTCTTTATACCACTTGATGTAAGTTTCTTTTGAAAACTTTGAACTTGAAGCAGATTCACTTTTTTTCGAAGTTTTACTAATTTTAGATATCGTTTTTGTTGCCATAATTATCGTTACAAAAGAATTGCAAATATAGGAAAGTAGAACAATAAATCAATTTTTTTGTTCTAAATATTTTTTATTTTTTAGATAAATCGATTTTAAAAAGGTGTTTACTTAGTGTAAATGGGACACTAAACTCAATTTGTCCCGCTGCATAAGGACCAATTTCATAGGTGTTAAATAGGAAATGAATCGCATCTTGACCAATAAAAAAGTTATCATTGCAATAAAATCCACGTTCGTAAAACCAAAATCCCAATTGATCTAAATCTTCTGTTTCAGAAACTTCTATTGCTTCTCGGAAATATTTTTCTGCAATTTTATAATATTCAGTAGTATCCGAAATAAGGTCATGCAATTTTAGAATTTGTCCTGTTTTTCGGTCTATATTAATGTATTCTGAATATCCATTTGGATGCGCACCACCAGTATACGTATAAACATCATTTGACAAACAAATTCGTTCAGAATTGATATCTATTACTTCTGCCTTTCCGTCATAACTCCACATGCTTGGATATTCTGATTCTGAATAATCAATTTGAGCTTGTCTATAAAATGAGTCTAAACAAGATGTGAAAAAACTCTCCTTGCAAGGAGTGATGAAGGTTGAATCCGTTTCAAATTGCGTACTTGTATAAATAAAATCAGCGATGATAGAATTTGCTTTTTTCTGCCAGATTGAATCTTCTTTTGCGAAAAATTTATAATCTAGATTGAAAAAAGCAGTGTCTAATCCATTTTCTGAAACTTGAAAACGAACAATACTTGAATCAATAAAAATTTCTTCTGCAATAATTGGTTCATTTACTGGAACATCGACTGCTTTTTTCTTCAAAAAGCATGAATTTAGAAGCAGTAAAAACGCCAAAAAAACTACAAACTTTGTCATACATTTAATTTTAATCCATTCCGAAAGGGAAAATTAATAAATCGCTAATTGACTCAAAGATAAACGTTTTTCCCGACTGAGAAATTAAAAATATTTTTATGGGTGATTTTTGTTTCATTTCTGTTTCAGCGATCACTTGTCGGCAAGAGCCGCATGGAGAAAGACAATCATCTTCGCCAATTAAATCACCTTTTGCAACGATTACCAGGTTTTTTACGGTTTCATTCGGATAATTCGCTCCAACAAAAAACAAGGCTACTCGCTCGGCACATAATCCTGAAGGGTATGCAAT
>CAZHLZ010000357.1:0-3719 GCA_964532475.1 uncultured Chitinophaga sp. | reverse complement strand
GGTTTCAATAACAATAAATACTATTGAAAAAAGGATGAGGAACAAATAGCAAATAAAAATTATTTTTGATTTCATACTTGTTTTTTTATTCAAATTATTGAGCTATTACTCAAAATCTATTTTACCGCTTTGATATATATTTTAAACAATACTGAAATTTATTTATTGCGATTAATCACCATTCTCAAGGCTTAATCTGAGGGAAATCAGTCGCATTAAGAAATCCAGTTGTTTTATTTTCAGCAGTTAACGCATCTTTCATCGAGGAAATTTGTCCAAGTGAATTAGCCACAAAAACAAAATTGGACTTAGACCAAGAAGGGAAAAATTTTCTTGCAGAAGAAAAAGTTTGTGAGCCACCAAATGTATTTGTTAAGTTTATTTTTGTAGCACCCGTAGTGGAGTTTATAGCTGCAATTGAAAAATTACTACTCCCATCTGGAATTAAATAAGCAATTCTCAATTGATCGTAAGATAAGCATGGAAAATCTCCTCCATCACTTGTAAGATGCTTTAAATTAGTAAAATCATCATTCAAAATACTTATTCCATCATTTGTTAGGTGCCTAAATGCGAACTTGGTTCCATCCTTAAAAAAGCAAATATGTTCCCCATCAAGTGCAATTAAACCTATTTCTTCGCCCGTGCTAGCGTTTAATTTTACCAATTGCCTTACTCCATATTGTTTAAAACAAAAAACTTCATTTTTGATAGGATGCCAATGTGGTTCAGAATAACTAAACCCATTTTGAGTAACTTGAAAAAGACCTGATCCATCGGCATTGACAATAAAAATATGGCTTTCAAAAGTACTTAATGACTCACCTTGATAGATTATTTTTTTACTATCCCTGCTCCATTCTGCATTAGAGATCATACTTAGATTTGAAACATCACCCACTCGATACTCGGATTTGGAAATCAAATCGTACACATAAATATTTTGACGATAATTATCTCGGTAGGAATAAAACAGAATTTTTGTTCCATCTGGACTCCAAATTGGATTAAAATCTAAATCTAAATTTCCATTTCCAGAATAACTTGATACACGTGTAAGTTCGGTGCCATCAGATTTTGACGTATATATTTCTCCATAAGAATTTGGATCGGCAAAGGAACAAAAGGCCATTGTTTCAAGACTTACTATATCTTGATGGTCTTTTTCGTCCTTTTTACATGAAAAAACTAAAACGGAAATAATAACTAAAGAAATTATTCTCATAAGTATTTGAATTATTTATTTACAATAAGTTTTTTAATTGTTGAATTAGTTCTGGTTTTAATCTCCACAAAATACAAGTCATTTTGTAGGTTTTCTGTAGAATAATGAACTGAATTCTCATATTTTTCGACTAAATTACCTAGGGAAGAATAGATTTTAACTTCAATTATAGGTGAATTTGTATAATTTGAAATCTGAAAAAAATTAGAGCTAGGATTTGGAAACAATTCAAATTCAGAAAGAATAATTTCATCAATATTAGCCGTATAAGAAAAAATATCTGAATCCTCATAAGAAACTTTGGACACAAAATGCTGTAATGGAACTGCCCAATTTGGACACAAGTAGGTTAAATTTGTTTCCCCAAATTGCGCTTCAAGGTAAACATTTCCAGCCCAAAATTGTGACTTATTAAAAACTTTGAATCCATTTACACCATAAGAATTGTTCAGCATACGCGTTGGTTTAAGCACAATTCCAGGCTTTCCGTTAAGCGGATTTAAAGGAAAGGAAAAAACCGTTCCAAAGCCATAATCTGGTTCTACACTAAAAGTATCTGCATCAACAATAAAATCGATATAACTATAATTCAATGTGAACATTTGAACCCACAAATTCCCTTCAAAATCAACATCATATTTAGCATTTGTATTTACATAAGAACCTGGAGTATAGGTTGACCATAATAAATCCATACTAGGATAATCGTAACATTTTACCTGAAAGGATTTGTAACATTCATAAAGTCTATCACCTGTTTTATTAAATAAATAAACTGGATTTCCGTTGATATTTGTTGGCATTATCAATAAATCTCTTGTAATTGGGTGAACATTATAAACTAATTGATTTGCTCCAAAACTTGTAGTTGATGTTATTTGATTTAGGGAATTTGAATAATGAATTAGATTTAATCCACCATCATTCATAATTATTGTTTCATCAGCATTTTGGAAAAAAAAGCCACCACAATAACCCGAAATTGAGAAAATATGTTCTAAATCTCCATTTTCATTAAGTATTATAACTTTTTCTCCCAAAGGTGTTTGATGTGGATTTCCATTTACAAAAATGGTATCTTCGAAATAAGATCCATCGTTCTTGAAACTTAAGAATAACTTGTTATTAAATGGGTTAATTTTAAAATGATATTTATTTACTTTTTCTAAATCAATTCCAAGATTTTCACCAAATCTAAAAACATCTCCTTCTAAAAATGTTGTCCAAAGTTCATTTCCAGAACTATCAAATTTAGAAACATAATAATGTCCTCTATGAGCAGATTCTTGTGGAACATAAAAATTGAATGAATTATTGATGTAATCAAAAATTGCATGTTGATTAAAACCAACATTACCAAAAACATAAACATTACCTGAAGAATCAACCTCTAAATTAGTTGGACTAACTTGATTTGGATATTGATGGTCTACAGCTTGATCTCCATACATCATCATCAATTGAGAAGGACAAAAAACATTACCTTTGACCCAATCCCATGAATATAACTGAGAAAAAACTTGTGTAATGTTAAATAAAAATAGTACCGTAAAAACTTTCATTTTATAGATTTTTCTTGAGAATAAATAAATATTTAACACCATCAACCTTATTTGTGACTAAATGCCATAAAGTACTTTCACTAAAAAACCTACTATTCAAAAAAGTACCTGATTTATAATCCGGACTTTGAATAATTGAATTTGAACTTCCATTCCAATATTCATTAGTCGTCGATTCAAATAAGTGATTCTCTTTGTTCTCAACAAAATTTGAATAAAACTTTGGTAGATCCCTAACTTTTGTAATCGTGAAATTATTTAAATCTAATTTCATCAAACAAGTCTGATTTTCATTTGATATCACAAAAGTGACAACGTCATCTTTTATTTGTTGGGTAGATGAAATTGAACCTGCAGGTATCCCTCCTTCAAAATCACTTAATTTATATGATTTTCTTACTACAGTTGGATGAGCAACATCTTCGTCACCAATTAAAGGATAATTCCCTAAATTTATCGTAGATTCATAAACAGATAAAAATGGTTCATTATAAATACTTACTGCAGTACTAAAACCGGCTGTCACTAATCTTCCATTTGCATTCAAACCAGCTGCAACATGATTCACGTTTCCTTCAAAATAGATATCATACCCGTCATAATTAAAAATCCTGGCAAAATCATCTACTTTATTATCCGATTGTACACTTTTTGAAACTATAAATGGATTTTCACCTGTTAAATTAATGATGTAATTTGCTGGATAATTATACCTGTTTGGCAATGAGATACCTCCACCTATACTATAAATACCACCAGCACTAAAAAAGATTAAATCGTCATCACCTAAGCCTTTAGACAGTGCTTGATATGGTTTTTTTGAAAAAAGGTTGTTATTTGAATAATCAATTGTATTTTTAATCCAATTAATTCCTTCAACTTTTCGAATCTGTGTACCAGTACTTGAATTAAATTGCCATCTATAAGGAGTT
>CAZHLZ010000356.1:0-3726 GCA_964532475.1 uncultured Chitinophaga sp. | reverse complement strand
TCATTGTTTCTAAGCGGTCTGAATCCAATTTTAATAATCGAACTGAGGTTAGTAGTGTAATTTTATTTAACTGAGATAATTTTAAACTCAACTCGTCTGTTTAAAGCTCTACCTTCTTTTGTGTCATTTGTTGCAGTTGGAGATGTTTCTCCAAAACCTTTTGAACTTAAACGTTTTGCATCAATTCCCTTTGAAACTAAATATTCAACCACTGCTTTTGCACGATTATCAGATAAAGTCTGATTTAAATCTGTTCCACCTTGATTATCTGTATGTCCACGAATTTCAATTACCATTCCAGAATTATCGTTCAAAATTTTCACTAATCCATCTAACTCATTTTGAGAGGTTGGTAACAAAGTTGCTTTAGCTGTTTCAAAGAAAATATTATTCAATCGGATAACTGCATCCACTTTAATTGGGCGTAATAAAATATCTTTCTTAATGATTTCAAATTCACCCACTGTAGATAGATCTAAGTTTAAGTTTTCAGCATAGTATCCTTCTACTTTTGCACCAATTGAGTAATTATTCCCATAGGGTAAAACTACTTTATAGGCACCATCAACAACAGATGAACGGCCAATTCCTTCCACATTATTGTTAGTTAAGTTGATGTAATCTAAGGTTGCGCCTAAAGGTTTATTTGTTTCTGCATCAAGAACTGTTCCTTCCACAATAATAACTGGATCAGGTTTTGCAGCTTCAACAATCACGGCTTCTTTTTCAGGGTCTTTTGAGAACAAAGGCAAACGGTAAAGATCGCTATTTCCGCCAATTGCACTTACCATAAAAGCATATCTTCCAGTAGGTGAAACTTTGAAATATGCATCCCAATCTGCAGTATTGATTTTATCACCTAAGTTTACTGGTTCTGACCAATTTAACCAAGTATCATCTAATCTTTTTGTTACAAAAATATCCGCATTTCCAAATCCTCCTCGAGCATAAGAAGAAAAGTACATCGTTTTATTATCAGAAGCAATAAATGGTGCAAAATCTCCATCCAATGTTCCCTTCATTTTCACTGGTTTTGTCCAAGTTTTGTCGTTTACTCGTTTTGAAATATACAGTTCAGAAGTCTCATTTCTTTTCTTTTCAGAGAAAGATAAAATCATCACGTTTCCAGATGGAGCCAAACACATACCAACGTATCGACCTTTCGCCATTTTTGAATATTTACGAATGTTCATTGGTTTTGGATCCGACCAACCTTCAGCAGAATAAGTCATATAGGAATATCCTGATTTTACATATTGACCAAATTTGTCGTAAACACCTTTAATCATTCTTAACTGGCCATCAGCACTTTGAAAGTTTATACTATTAAATTCAATGGTGTTGAATGGAAAACCTAAATGTTTCGCTTGCGTGGTAACACTATCATCTTGTAATTTACACCACCAAACATCTTGTGTTTCACCAACTAAGGTGTTATTAGGATGATCTTCACGAATGAAGAAAATCTTACTTCCGTCAGGAGTAATGTATGGAGAAATTTCACCATAACTTGAATTGATCAATGGACCTAAACTTTCCAATTGAGCATTTATTGCGGGATTCAGACCTAAAAGAACAAAAATCCCAAAAATTAACTTTTTCATATTTATATTATTTATTATCATAATTTATTGACCTTTATTCCATTTCTCTTACAGCCTTAAACGAGCTCATAGATTTTACTTTACGCTTGAAATTTATTCCCGCAGTATATTGAAAATAATAACCATTCCATGGCTTAGATCCAAGTTCAATTTTTTGGTAAATTGCATTTCCTTGTACTTTTCTTGGTTCAACAGGCATAAATTCAAGACCTAGACGAAATCCAATTGCGCTTGGCTTATCTGTTGTTCCGTCGATGTAAGAATTTGAAATACCTTCGATGGTTTCCACACTTCTGATTGGGTTAAAGAGAACATCAACGTATGTACGTTTGTAAAAACCTGAACCTTTTATTCCATATTGCGCAGTATGTGCTTTCACATTTAATTGACGGGTAATTAAAACTCCGGCATACAGTCCACTTGAGCGAAAGTTTACCGTTCCTCCAAAACCATTTAATGAGTCACCACCAACTGGATTTTTGAAGGTGTTAAATCCAGCTCTAACTCCAAAAGAAGTCATTTTTGTAGCAGGAACCTTCATGGAAACAGTCGTTGTAGTATTTCCACTTTTTTTCTGTGACAATATTATTTTTTGATTTTTACTTTTAGTTTTGCTAAACAAATTATAAAAAGCACCAATTTCAAATGCCCCGCCTGGACTAGTATTATCAATATCATCCAAGGTGAAATAGGATTTACGCATTGTAAACTCTCCACCTACTTTATTTTTGTAATGAACAACTCCATTCAAACTAAGGTTACCATAAAGACCTAAGTTTTCTGTTGCAAATCCGGTCTCGAACAAACCTAAATTTATCCAATAATTTGCCACGTCATCAGGCTGATCTTTCACTATTTTATACGTTAAATTTTGGCCAAAACCGAAAAACGAAAATAGTGTAAAAAATGTAATTTGTTTCCAATATTTCATAACTATATATTTTTTTACAAATCTAATAAAATAATTTTGAAGAGAGTATACGACATTTTACGTAATTTTTAAAAAAACACCCACAAAACACTAAAAATTGCAGTTTGATGTGTTTTTTTTAACGATATATATTTTGTTTGTGAGAGTGATTTGTTGGTTTCATTTCATAATTTAGTTCCTTAGTGATTATTTTAGTAATTTTGTGTCATGCATTTCATCGAACCATATTATGCTTGGCGTGATTTATACGTTGCTTCTGAAGATCCTTCCTCTCCATTTTATGAAAGAACCTACAGTGAATTTGAATTTACAGATAAAATCTACAATTATTTGATTCATCCACAATGGGATAATATAGGTTCGCCAACTCTATTTTTAAAAGTACTTTTCGTTGATTACGAAGACAAATTTTGCATCATAGAATTAATTGGTGAATGGAACGATGCTATTGAAAACGACATCATGACTTTGAAACGAGACATCATTGAACCTATCATGGAATATGGCATCAATCAGTTTATTTTAATTGGCGAAAATGTTCTTAATTTTCATTATTCGGATGATTGTTACTACGAAGAATGGTTTGAAGAAGTGGAGGATGGCTGGATTGCTATGGTAAATTTTCATGACCATGTGACTCGAGAATTTGAAAAAGCCAGAATCGATAATTATTTCGTAATGAAAGGAGAGTTAGACGAAATCGAATGGCGAACTTATACTCCAAATCAATTTTTCGAGAAGGTGAGTGATTATGTGATTAAAAGATTAGGGTAGATTTTTTTGGATACTAAGATATTAGGATGTTAAGATATTGAGACAATAGATTATAGATATTAGACTTTAGCCAATTTTCATTTGTACATTTAATCATTTAAAACTTATCATTTTTTAAGATGAGTGAAGTCGCATTTTTTTGAGCCTGTCGAAATGAGGTGCATCATTAAAAATTCATAATTTATCCCTATCTTTGCACTCAATTTAAGTAAAATAAGTATGATTTCAGTTAATAATCTTTCTCTACAATTTGGTAAAAGAGTTCTATTTGATGATGTAAATTTAAAATTCGCTGAGGGGAATTGTTATGGTGTGATTGGTGCGAATGGAGCAGGAAAATCAACGTTTTTAAAGATTTTAACAGGTGAACAAGATCCAACTAAAGGTAGAGTTGAACTTGAGCCAGGAAAAAGAATG
>CAZHLZ010000355.1:0-3740 GCA_964532475.1 uncultured Chitinophaga sp. | reverse complement strand
TATAAAAAATTAATGAATCTGACATAGACTCATTAAAATCAAAATAAGTTCTTTTTATTTTGATGAGTTTTTTGTTATGTCCACGTGATTTTTTTAATTCGGTCGATAAAGAATCTAATCTTAAAACTCTATTTTGAGAAAATAGATTAGTTATACTATTTAATAGTATAAAACATAAAATAAATTTAAATTCATTACTCATAATTTCTATTATTCACAGTTTTCCCCGCTCCGCTGGATTTGCAATCCTGCGGCACATAAATCTCAAATCCACACTCATTTTGCAAAACTTTTACTTTTCTCAAAGATTCAAACATTCTTTAATAAGTCACAAGTTTATGTGCACTTTTTTCTACCTCCAAGACACTTTTTTGACCAGCTGCCCTTTTTCTTTTATCAGTTTTGCTTGGATGTTGCGCT
Source organism: uncultured Chitinophaga sp. (assembly GCA_964532475.1). Classification (GTDB taxonomy): domain Bacteria; phylum Bacteroidota; class Bacteroidia; order Flavobacteriales_D; family Crocinitomicaceae; genus M2408. The sequence continues at coordinate 3,320 of CAZHLZ010000355.1, read as the reverse complement.
GCTATCGAATTTATAAGACTCACGTTTAAATTTATCTTCCTCCAATTGAATTACCTTAAAACCACACCAATTAGCTAAAGAATCCATACTATAACGTCTTTCATACTCAATAGTTTTTAATTTTGATAGCTTGGCATTAAATCCAATTAGCAGATAACTACAATCATTTATCATCGAATCTGTCATTAATTTACCATAACAATTCATGGCTAATTTTTTACTGAATGAGTCAAATTTAGAGCCTTGTAATGTATCAACTTTAGATGAAAGGATAAGACTATATACATTTGTTTTATAACAATTTAAGCCAATAACTGGTTTTAAAATACTAATATGAAGAAAACCTCTTTTACTCAATGAATCCACAAACTTTATTTCTTGCTGCGACAATTCTTCATAAACCTTTCCATCATATACATCTTTAATGTTGTTTGGGTAGGCATCTTGAAAAATAAATTGCTTGATTGCACTAAAAATTAAAATCAAAAGCACAAGCAAAATAGCAATATTTAGATATTTCATTGACTTCATTGTGGTTTATTTTCTGCTATTACTTTTAAAATATCATAGCGCTCCGCTGGATTTACACCGCGCAAGCAGCCACACAATGAATCCCGCGGCACATAAATCTCAAATCCTCACTCATTTTCCAAAACTTTTTCTTTCTTCAAAAATACAAACATTCTTTAATAAGTCACAAGTTCATGTACAATTTTTTCCAATTCCAATACACTATCTTTATCTTGGTAATTTGATGCGGAAGAATAAACCCAATGAAACGCTTCCATCCTGCTCAACTGATTTTTAAACAAAGATAAATTTTCCATTTCAGAGCACAAACAAGAGATTATTAGCGTAAAATTAATTCATTATTAACTCTTTGTTAAATCCTCAAAAAGGCCAAAAATTATTTTTAAGTTCGCATAAAAAAAAGAATGAATATTGAGAAGTATTTGGAAGAGTTGGTGCTCAAATATGAGAAATCAAATCAAGATTTGAACGAGCAAATCGTCAAAGAAATCAAGAAAAAAATTCTATCTTTCGAACATAAAAAAATCCACCAGATCGTAACTTTTGGTTCAAGCATTAAAGGAACCAATATTCGTCAAAATCCCAAGGTCAAATTATTGATTTCCATGAAAGAAAAGGACAAACGTTCTGTGGAAGAAATCACAATTTGGCTTTACAACTATTTAAACACTCCTGAATTTAAAATAAAAAGGCAAGAAAGTCAGTTGGAATTCAATTACAAAGGAGTCGATTTTGTTGTATTTATCGCAAAAAAGAAAGAAAAAACCTTCAATTACCACGTGATGCAAAATCTTAATTTCAGCAAAGAAATTTTAACAAATTTCAACATTCACACTACAAACGTGCTTGAATCAAATTACCAAAAAGAAATTATCTTAATGAAATTATGGCGTGAGAAACACCAATTAAATTTCCCAACCATGTATTTGGAATTGGTGGTGATAGACGTCTTAAGAAAATGCAATAAGAAAAATTTATTTTCGAGAATCATAAGAGTATTGGATTTTTTGAGAAAAGATTTTATTTCCGAAAAATTCTACGATCCTTCCAATACAAACAATGTAATTTCGGATTACTTAAGTAAGGAAGAAAAAGCTAAAATTCAATCAGTTGCAAAATTAAGCCTTACAGAGGAATATATTTCTGATATTGTTTCTTAAATGAATAAAAAAAGGAAACCTTTCGATTTCCTTTCTTATAATTATGTGTTGTTTTTACTTATTTTTTACTCTTTCAACATACATACCTGTACGTGTATCAATTTTGATTACCTCACCATTATCAACAAATAATGGAACTCTAACTTCAGCACCTGTTGCAATTGTTGCTGGTTTCATCGTATTTGTTGCCGTATCACCTTTAATTCCTGGCTCTGTGTAAGTGATTTCAGAAATGATATGCATTGGCAACTCAAGAACCAACGGGGTTTCTTCCTCAGCATGAAAAAGGATGTTACAAATCATTCCTTCTTGCAAAAACAATGGTTTCTCAATCATCTTTCCCGGAATATTGATTTGCTCATATGTTTCATTATTCATGAACACATATTCACTTCCTTCTTGGTACAAATACTGGTATTCACGATTTTCGATACGGACGATGTCAATTTTATGTCCTGCAGAAAATGTATTGTCTAATACCTTCCCCGTTTCAATTTGACGCATTTTTGTTCTTACAAAAGCAGGACCTTTTCCTGGTTTCACATGTTGAAATTCAATAATTTGAAATAATTTCTCATTATGTTTGATACATAATCCGTTACGAATATCTGAAGTATTTGCCATTTTGTTTTTTAATTTGCGACAAAGCTAAATAATTTTTCACTTTTAAAAAAGATTTTTTTTCCTTTTCAAAAGATTATGGTTTATTTTGCATTTAATTATGGACAAGAAAAAAATCACAATTGCAATCGATGGCTACTCTTCCTGCGGAAAAAGTACATTAGCAAAAGCTTTGGCGAAAAAATTAGACTACATTTTTATTGACACAGGAGCGATGTACCGTGCCATTACCTTGTATTGCTATGAGAATAACCTTGTCTCTTCCAATCACATGGATACCGAAAAAATAATTCAATCCTTACCAGAAATTGAAATTCATTTTGGAAAAAACGAGCTGACTGGTAAATTGGAGGTAGAATTAAACGGAGAAAATGTAGAATCAAAAATTCGCAATCTAACAATAAGTAATTTGGTAAGTAAAGTTGCTTCCATAAGAGAAGTTCGAAGCAAATTGGTGCAAGAACAAAGAAAAATTGGACAAAATGGAGGAATTGTTATGGATGGGCGTGACATTGCTTCTGTCGTTTTTCCACACGCTGAATTAAAACTATTTGTTACCGCCGATCCCAAAATTAGAGCGCAAAGAAGGTTTATGGAATTAAATGATCCAAATTTAACTTTGGAGGATATTGAAAAAAACCTGAAAGAACGAGATTATTTAGATTCCACTAGAAAAGAAAGTCCACTAATTCAGGTGGAAGATGCAATAGTTATTGATAATACAAATTTAACGCAAGAAGAGCAATTAAACATAGCCTTATCTTATGTAGAAAAACTACTGTAAATAAGGTAATTAACAATACAATTTTAATAAATAAAAAAATATACTTTGAGTTTTCAATGAAACTCCTTATATTCGCACCCTTGTTTAAAAACTATTTTAAAAAAAATACAAAAAAAAATGGCATTAATAGGTAAAATTAGAGAAAGATCTGGATTATTATTGGTTGTTGTAGGTGTTGCTATGCTTGCATTTATCATGGGTGGCTGGGAATCGATGTTCGGTGG
>CAZHLZ010000354.1:0-3757 GCA_964532475.1 uncultured Chitinophaga sp. | reverse complement strand
AGATTGGAGGCAATACTCCAAATGCATCAGCTGTTAAGAAAAAGATATTTTTTGGCGATTTTCCAATAGATGGAACGGCGATGTTATCGATGTAATCAATTGGGTAAGAAACACGTGTGTTTTCTGTAATTGAATTGTCTGTGTAATCAGGAGTTGATGTACCTTCAACAAAACCAATATTTTCTAAAATTGCACCAAATTTGATTGCGTCATAGATTTGTGGCTCTTTTTCACGAGATAAATCAATTGTTTTAGCATAACATCCACCTTCAAAGTTGAAAACAGTGTTATCAGACCAACCATGCTCGTCATCACCAATTAAATGTCTGTTTGGATCGGAAGATAACGTTGTTTTTCCTGTTCCCGACAAACCAAAGAAAATTGCAGTATCACCTGCTTCACCAATGTTTGCTGAGCAGTGCATTGATAAAACATTTTTCTCGTGTGGTAAAACATAGTTTAATACAGAGAAAATTCCTTTTTTGATTTCACCAGTATACCCAGTTCCACCAATTAAGATCATTTTCTTGGTAAAGTTTAAGATAGCAAAGTTGTGTTGACGAGTTCCATCAACTGCTGGATCAGCTTTAAAACCTGGTGCACAAACGATGTTCCAATCTGCTGAAAAATTTTCGATTTCATCAGCTGTTGGACGTAAAAACATGTTGTAAGCAAACATATTTGACCATGGAAATTCAGTAACAACACGAATGTTCATTCTGAAATCGTTGTCAGCGCATGCATAAGCATCACGCACGTACATGTCTTTTTCAGTCAAATACGCTTTCATTCTTTGGTATAAACTTTCAAATTTCTCTGGAGAAAACTTGATGTTTACATCACCCCACCACACTGAATTTTCAGTATTTTCGTCACAAACTACAAAACGATCTTTAGGAGATCTTCCTGTAAATTCTCCTGTTTCAACTGCAATTGCACCTGAATCAGTTAAAATCCCTTGTCCGCTGATGATAGTATCTTCTACTAATTCTGCTGGAGTAAGGTTCCAAAATACATTTCCAAGATTGTTTAGTCCGAGACTTGCGTTCAAATCGGCATTTTTTCCTTTTTTACCAAATTCGTTCATTACTTTAGTTTTTGATCCTTTACGGATTGTTTTATGGCGCAAAATTACAATATTTCAATCGATTTAGTAGTAAAAAAATGCTCTTATTATTAACAAAATGTCAAAATAAGGTTAAATTTTGTTGAAAAAAAGCCTTATTTAGTAAGTGTAAAAATGACACTTATCGAAAAAATGTTCAGATTTTAAAACTTGGAATTGGGTAATGTTGAATTTTCTGAACCGAATTATTTGTAATGAATGATAAATTATGAATGATGAATTATGAATAAATGAAAAAAGGCTTTTTAATAAATCAGTCTCTTAAATTAAGTCTTTTAAGGCCTCAATTGCTTGTTTGATATTAATTCTTATTTCAAGAATAGAAGCATCCATCATGTAGCAAGGAGCTGTAATGATTTTATTTTCTTTATCGATTAAAATTTCACGCACCGTTTTCATTTCAGCGTGTGCACCTGTTTTTTCTAAGCCTTTGTTAAATGAAGGAATATCATAAGGAGATTTTTCTAAATCTGAACCAATTGTCAAATTAAGTTGAACTTTAGAATCTTCAAAGGCTTTTGCCAAAACCACAGGACTAACACACAAAGCAACAATTGGTTTTCCAACGTTGTACATATTAACAAGTAATAATTTAACTTGCGGTAAAATCCTTCCGTCAGGACCTTCAAAAGCCCAATTGGTGAAGTTTTTTGCACTTCCAAATCCACCTGGAATAACAATTGCATCAATATCTGCTGGTGTAATATTTGAAATTTCATGAATATTTCCACGTGCAATACGAGCAGCTTCAGTCATCATGTTGCGTGATTCTGGCATTTCTTCCCCATTTAAATGGTTAATGACATGGTGTTGATTTTTATCAATAGAAATGCAAACTGCTTCGTGTCCCGCTTCTTCAATGGCAAGTAAACTCAACACTGATTCTTGAATTTCAGCGCCATCATAAACGCCACAGCCAGATAATAATAAACCTATTTTCATATCTTTTTTATTTATACAAATTATTTAATTTCTCTTCACAAAAAACAGCGCTTTGATGAAGTTTTTTAGATTTTGAAAAATTAATTCTTTGATCCAAGTTAATCCAAATTCATTCCATCTTTGAGGATGAAAAGTAAACATAATTGGAGCCTCTATGTTTTTGTTTTCTATGGCAGTAATTAAATCAAAACTAGAGTGTACGCTAATTTTTGAATGTGCATCTACTTTATCTCGAACACTCACTTTTTCGCCATCCCAACGCCGTCCAGTATCAGTCAGATAAGTAACCTTTTCAAAATCCGTATCAAAATAAGGTTCTGCAATAATTCCAAAATCTTGGTACCTATATTTCTTCCACAAATCTTTTGAATCGTATTTTGAAAGTGGACTTCCGTGCATGCAAATGGTTGAAACTGGAGCTAATTTCCTCAATTTCTCTAAATTGAACGCAAAATCAGCCATAGCCTTTTCTAAATTTCCTTTGCAAGTGGTTAGATTTTCATAGTGATATCCTATTTCGTGACCTAGAGACGCAATTTCAAGAATAACAGCTACATCCCAACTTTCTGGAACTGCCCTAAAATAATAAGTGCCTTTTATTCCTAATTCTGCCTGAATTTTAGCAAATCGAAGCGAGTTTAATGGGAGCAAATCAACATCATGACGCAAAATCACTGCATTTTTACGAGGATTTTGCATAAATTCAGCATACGTTTGAAAGGAATAATTCCTCTTTAACAAGGTTTGAAGAATCTTTTTGTATGTATCTAAGGTAAAATCCATTTATTCGTTTTTCAAGATCAAATCTACAATTTTTTGATTCAAATCTCCTATTTTATGGTTGTAATTTTCTGTTTTTGATCTTGCATTTTGTTTTTCAGAAATGAAATCAATTTGTTCCAATTTCGACATTAAATTTTCAAAAGTCGCAAAATTTGAAAGCATTTTATGTTTTTCTTCGAGCAAAATGAAATTTGACATGTCATTTTCCCCAACAAAAGAATTGTATCGAAAAGATGGAGTTCCTAAAAGTGCCGCTTCGGTTGCCATACTTTGTGAATCACCAATGTAAACATTCGAAAAATGGAGCACATGGTGAATGTCTTTACTAGCACTTGGAAGTTTATATTTTTTCAGACTTTCAGGAAGTTTGCCTTCAGAAGAAATGTACACATTTAGTTTTTGACTTAGAAACTCAATCAATTTTATTTTTTCATTTTCAGAAAAGCCATGATTATTGAGGTCGTGATTGGCGTTCCAAGCGATAAATCGAACCAAGGCAAAGGGAGATTTTATTCCACTTTTTTCTAAAACCTCAGAATTTGCTTCAAAAACTTGTGGGGCAAGGTAGCAAGACTCAAAAAATCCATCAATTTTAAAATGTTTTTTTCCAAAATTTAATGTGAAATTTTCTGGAGTTATCACTTTACTTGCCAAGGGAACAACAAACTTATTTGTGACCTTAACAATTTCAGAATCAGGAAAAATAATTGATTTTTTTCCCAGTAATTTAGCTGTAAAAGTTCCATAAAAGGAAGCTTTAGAAATTACCAAATCAACTTTCAATTTCCGCATCAATGCGATGTAATTGAATATCAAGGAAAAGGTGTTAAAAATTTTCGATAAGTAATTTTTCTTATGTTTTCCAAAAATGATAAAATCAACCTTATTTTCAGTCAATAATTGTAA
>CAZHLZ010000353.1:0-3771 GCA_964532475.1 uncultured Chitinophaga sp. | reverse complement strand
TTGTTATTTGTTGTCCGATTTCTTCTAAAATAAAAAATTATCACGGTAACGTGATTTTAATACCTGATTCTATAAATGGTTTAGAACTTAAGTCTGAAATTTTGACTTTTCACATTCGCTCAATCTCTAAAAATAGATTGAAAAATAAAATTGGAAAAGTAAGCAACAATCAATTACAACAAGTTAAAACCTGTTTAAATGATTTATTGAAGTATTAATTTTAGAGATTAGCAATAAATTAAAAATGATGCATTGAATTTACCACTTACACTTTCGCAATCTATTATTCAATATTTATCATTAAAAATCCACTATAGCTTTTTTGTTAAAAACTTCTCAAAACTTGAAGACAAAAACTAACCTTCAGCAAGTCAAATCACTTAATTTTGACAAAAATCAAATTATGCACTTTTCAGAAATAATAAAAGCAGTAGAAAAATTCCACGATTCTTTTGGAATAGAAAATAATTACAAGCCTACAACTGACCTAACACCAGAAGAAATTCAATTGCGTTACAAATTAATGCGTGAGGAAAATGAGGAATACTTGGAAGCGGCTAATAATGGTGATATTGTTGAAATTGCAGACGCCTTAGGAGATCAATTATACATTTTGTGTGGTACGATTCTGAAACATGGATTACAGGATAAAATAGTGGAAGTTTTTGAAGAAATTCAGCGCTCAAACATGAGTAAATTAGATAAAGATGGAAAGGCTATTTATAGAGAAGACGGCAAAATATTAAAATCAGACTTGTATTTTAAACCTGATATTAAGGCTATCTTAGAGAAATAAAAAACAAAAACCCGAAAGAGTAATTTCTATTTCGGGTTTTTTATTTGATATGAATTCAATTTGACTAGGGTGTACTTAGTGAAACTGGAATAATTTTTCCATTTAAAAATTTACTCGCAGTGAGTGAAAAATCACAAATATATGTCGCCATTTCCCTTGCTGAAAGTGGCGCTTGATAGCCAGGAAACGCTTCTTCTAACATTTCAGTTTGCACAGCTCCCAAGCACAAGCAATTAATTTTTAGTTTCGTTTCTTTGAATTCCTCAGCAAGTAACTCTGTCAAGCTCACAAGCGCAGCTTTTGAAGTAGAATATGCAGACAAGCCAGCGAATTTTACACTTCCTTGAAATCCTCCCATCGAACTAATGTTTACAATATGTCCGCCATGCTCCACCATTTTTGGAATGGCAGCTTGGATTGTTTCAAAAACTCCGATTACATTAGTTTGGTAACATGAATTAATCTCTTCGTGCGAAATTTCCAAAAAAGGCTTATTCACCAATTTTCCCGCATTGTTTATTAGAATGTCAATTTTTTGAATCTTTGAAAAAATTTCTTCCGCTAGAAATCTCACATTTTCAGCCTCCAAATCAAAATGATGCACAAAAAAATTAGGAAAATGATTGAATTCTGCAATTTTCTCTACATTTCTGGTCAACACATGAATTTGGGCATTCTCAATAGCAGAAAATTGATTAATTAATTCAAAACCAATACCTCTGCTTGCCCCAACAATTACAATTGTTTTACTCATCGTAGGAAATAATTAATTTTTCACTTGCAGGATGCGCTTGACAAGTTAAAATAAAACCTTCTTCCACTTCTTTATCTGTTAAAGAATAATTTAGTTTCATCGTTGCTTTCCCCTCTAAAACTTTGGCTCTACATGTGCAACAAACACCACCTCTACAGGAATATGGAGCATCAAAACCTTCGTCAATAATTGTTTCAAGAATGGTCTTTCCTTTGGAATTCAACTGAAATTCTACAGCTTCATCATCCAAAATCACTTTTACATTGCTGATTCCTGAGAAACTTGAAAGGTCTTCGCTTTTCTCTGAAACGCCTAATTTCGTTGGAGTGGTAAACAATTCGTAATGAATTTTTTCTTTTGCCACACCGAATAGATTTAAAACTTCAATCGCATCGAAAATCATATCTTCAGGACCGCAAATGTAAAAAGCATCCGCCTTCAAAATACTTAAATCTTCCTTTATTATTTCGCTAATTTTCTCTTTATTTAATCTTCCAAAATCTACGGTTTCCTTTGGCTCTTGTGTTAAAAAGAAGCGAGACTTAGTTTGTGTAAGCGCTAATAATTCCTCTTTGAAAATAATATTACTTTCAGTTTTACTTGCATAAAAAAGCTTTGCCTCTCCCCCATTTTTCTCGATTGATTTCAACATCGATAAAATTGGCGTAATTCCACTTCCTGCCGCAAAGCAAATACTTGTTTTCGAAGTTGGGTTTAATAAAAAATTTCCTTGAGGCGCTGAAACCATCACTTTTTCACCTTCTTCTAATTCTTTATTTGCCCAAACAGAAACCACACCATTTGTCACTTCTTTTACCGCAACCGATAAAACCTCATCTTGGCCAGAACATATAGAATAAGAACGACGTTCATCTTTTCCATCGATATCGACAGATAAATTAATGTATTGTCCAGCTTGAAACTTGAATTTCTCTTTTAAATCAGAAGGAACGTCAAAACTTATTTGAACGGTATCAACCGTCAACCTGCGCACAGAAGAAACCGATAATTCAAAAAAGCCCTTTGGATTATGTTTCTTAGACTTTTTGTCACCACCTTTAAAAATATTTCCAAAAATCCCCATATAAGTTTAGTTTTAAAATAAATTACAAAAATACAAATATACATTTTATTGCTACAAAAGAAAAGTTTGTGTTAAAAACGAAAACAGAAAAATTAATTAGAAAATAAATCTCAATTTAAAAAAAAATATTAGATTTGAAAAAAACTACTTTATGCGCATAAAAAAACTAAACTTTTTTACAATTTTTTTTATTTTATTTTTCGGAAATGTAAACTCTCAATTCGATTTTAATAATTTCAAAAATTTAAAAGCGGAAGGTGAAATTCCAGCTGATTTTTTTGAAAACACCTACGACAAAATTCAGGTAGATCTTGACAATAAAAACGTAAACTTGAAAAGTGCAGATCAAGAAGTATTTTTGGAAGGGGTTCACTATGCCATTAATGATTTACTTCATTCAGGCATGGTTGTTTACGGAGATGAAGTTTCTAATTACGTTTCAGCAATAGCAGATAAACTCCTAGAAAAAGATCAAAATTTACGTTCCAAACTGCGTTTTTACACAATCAAGACAAACGAAACAAATGCTTTTTCAACCTACCAAGGAATAATTTTTGTCACCACAGGTTTGATTTCTCAGTTATCCAACGAAGCACAATTAGCATATGTTATTTCGCATGAAATCGCCCATTACACCGAGGAACATGTGGTGCAAACCTTTGACTTAAATTCGAAAACTAACAATACAGATAAAATTCAAAAATTAAGCTCCTTTTCGAAGGAAAATGAATTTGAAGCAGACAAACTAGGTTTACAACTCTATTACAATGCCGGATATAATAAAATTGATTTAATTTCCACTTTTGATGTATTGTTATATTCATATCTTCCCTTTGAGGAAATTGAATTTTCCAAAAAATATTTCAATTCAGATTTAATGACAATTCCCGAAGGTTTTTTTCCAAATGAAAAATTCCCTGTAAAGGCCGAAGAAGATGCGGACGATTCTAAAAGTTCACATCCAAATATCAAAAAAAGAAAGGAGGCAACAGAGAATGAAATCAAAAACCTAAAGGATTGGGGAGAACAAAAATTCCTTTTACCTGAAGAAAGATTCTTAAACGTTAGAACCTTATGTCGATTTGAAAGTATTCGTACTGATATTGTAAATGCAGAATTTGATGACGCTCTGTATTC